>JASHTA010000424.1 GCA_030040795.1 Gammaproteobacteria bacterium
ACGATGTCCGTACCGCGGCCCGCCATGTTCGTGGCGATGGTGACCGTGCCCGGCGTGCCGGCCTGCTCGACGATCAGCGCCTCCCGCTCGTGTTGCTTCGCATTGAGGACCTGATGCGGAACGCCCTCCTTCTGCAGCAGGCCCGAGAGGAACTCGGAGGTCTCGATCGAGGTGGTGCCGACGAGCGCGGGCTGCCCGCGCTTCACGCAGTCGCGGATGTCCTCGATGATCGCCTGGAACTTGTCCTTCTGGCTCAAGTACACGAAGTCCGCATTGTCCTTGCGGACCATCGGCTTGTGCGTCGGGATCACCACTACTTCCAGGCCGTAGATCTGCAGGAACTCGGGCGCCTCCGTGTCGGCGGTGCCCGTCATGCCCGAGAGCTTCTTGTAGAGCCGGAAGTAGTTCTGGAACGTGATCGAGGCGACGGTCTGATTCTCCTCGCGGACCCGCACGCCCTCCTTCGCCTCGACCGCCTGGTGCAGTCCGTCGGACCAGCGCCGCCCGGGCATGGTCCGCCCGGTGAACTCATCGACGATGATCACCTCTCCGCCGCGCACGATGTATTCCACGTCGCGCTTGTAGAGCGCATGCGCGCGCAGCGCCGCATCGAGGTGATGCATCAGGCGGATGTTTCCCGCGGAGTACAGGCTCTCCCCATCCCGGAGCAAGCCCGCCTCGACCATGAGGCTCTCGACCTTCTCGTGGCCGTCCTCCGTGAGCTGGCACTGCTTCTGCTTCTCATCCACGCTGAAGTCGCCGGGCCCGTTCTCCTCCTTCTGGCGCTTGAGGCGCGGCACCAGCTCGTTGATGCGCACGTACAGCTCGGTGCTCTCCTCTGCGGGACCGGAGATGATGAGCGGCGTGCGCGCCTCGTCGATGAGGATCGAGTCCACCTCGTCCACCACCGCGTACGCGAGGCCGCGCTGCACGCGGTCCTCCAGGCGAAACGCCAAGTTGTCCCGCAAGTAGTCGAATCCGAACTCGTTGTTGGTGCCGTAGGTGATGTCGCAGGCGTAAGCCTCGCGCTTCTCATCGTTGCTCTGGGCGTTCTTGATCACGCCGACCGTCAGGCCGAGAAAGTGATAGATGGGCCCCATCCAGTCCGCATCGCGCTGCGCGAGGTACTCGTTGACGGTGACGATGTGCACACCCTCGCCCGGCAGCGCATTGAGATAGGTCGGGAGGGTCGCGACGAGCGTCTTGCCCTCGCCGGTGCGCATCTCGGCGATCTTGCCCTGGTGCAACGCGAGACCGCCGATCAGCTGTACGTCGAAGTGGCGCATCTTCAACGTGCGCCGCGAGGCCTCCCGCACGGCCGCGAACGCCTCCGGAATCAGGCTGTCGAGGGCCGCCCCCCCCTTCAGCCGGTCGCGGAATTCCTGGGTCTTTGCGCGCAGCGCCTCATCGCTCAGGGCCTCGAACTGGGGCTCGAGCGCGTTGGTGGCCCGTACGACCTGGCCGTACCGGCGCACCACTCGGTCATTGCGGCTGCCGAAGACGCGCGTAAGAAATTTCAGCACGAGAGTTCCTGGTCAAAAATGCGAGCTTGTCCAGATAGTTATGGACCGACCGGCTCGTCGAGGCGGGCTATTGTACTCAAATAGACTCGATCGGGCCCAATCGGTTCGACCTGAAGCCAGATGGCTCCAGCCGGTCTCGATTGCAAGGGGAGGGATCGACGGGCGGGATGGAAGCGCGGACGCGAGCGCCAGGCGCTTCGGGGACGAAGCTCAGTGTCCGACGAACGACAGCGGATTCACCTGCCGACCGTTATGGAGGACCTCGAAGTGCACGTGGGGGCCGGTCGAGCGGCCGGTCGAGCCCATGAGCGCAATGGTTTGGCCACGCGTCACGGTCTCGCCGACCTTGACGAGCACGCGCTCGTTGTGAGCGTAGCGTGTGACGTAGCCGTTGCCGTGATTGATCTCGACCAGCGTGCCGTAGCCATCCCGGCTGCCGGCCCAGGTCACGACCCCTGCCGCCACGGCGATGACGGGCGCTCCCTCGATCCCGGCGAAGTCGACACCCTTGTGGAACTCCGCCCGGCCCGTGAACGGATCGGTGCGCTCGCCGAAGTAGGAGGAGATGAAGCCGTCGAGAACCGGCCGGCCCTGCGGGTGGACGGCGGCATCGAGATTGCGCGAGAGAATCACGGTCTCCAGGGCCGAAAGCTGGGTATCCCGCAAGTCGATGCGCTGCTGAAGCTCGGTGAGCGCGGCCGAGAGATCCGGAATCTGCGGGCCGGCGCCGTTGTCGTTCCCCTCGGGGCCGCCGACCGGAGGCTCCTCATCGAAGTTGAACTCGTGGCGGTCGATGTGGGCCATCGCCGTGAGCCGCTTGCCGAGCTCGTCGATCCGGATGATGTGGGCATCGAGCCGCGCCATACGGATCGCCAGCGCATCGGTCCGTTCCTGCAGCTGCTGCTTCAGGGAGGAGATCTCGGATTTCTGGTCCTTCAGCACGCCCGACCAGTGGCTCACCTCGCTGGTGCCGAGCGCCCGCCCGTCGTACCGGCCGAGCTCCAGGCCCAACGTGAACACCGTGCCGAGAATCGCGAGGACGATCGCGACGAGCGTATAGCGGACCAGCGGGTGCGCCACGGCGAACTGCCGCGACTCGCCGCCTCGACCCTGCGAGAATATGAAAAGGCTCATGCTTCGCGCTCCGGCCAGAGCGGTTCCCTCGAGCTCGAGCCCTCCGGACTATGCCGAATAAGCCCCGCCGAGACAAGAAGATTCGTCCCGCTTTGCGGCACGGCGCGCGTGCCCGGCCGGGGGCGGATTCTGTCAAGAGCCTGCTCGCCCGTTCCGGGCCGGTCATGGCCTCGATCGCCGACCAGGCCTCGCGACAGCTCACCTGGCGCAAATGGCTCGCGGAGCGCCTCCCGGAGGGGCTCGTGGCCCGGATCACCGGTGTCGTCGAGCGGGACGGGGAGCTTGTCATATTCACCGAGTCGGCAGGCTGGGGAGTGCGGCTGCGTTATGCCCTCGCCGAGCTCGACTCGGAGCTCCGCCGTACCCATCCTGCGGTGGAGCGCGTCGGTGTCCGCGTGCTGCCGAAGGGGTCCGCCGGCTGAGGCCGAGGCGTAGGCCCCCTTCAGACGGATGCGCCGCTCGAGAGGAGCGCCGCCGTCATGTACGAGATCGGCGCTTCGGCGGGGGTCTCAAACACCACGTCTTCCCACGTCGTGGGGTCGGCGAGCAACGCGCGCAGCAGCTTGTTGTTGAGCGCGTGGCCGGACTTGTAGCCGCTGAACTCCCCGATGAGGCTGTGACCGAGCAGATACAGATCGCCGATGGCGTCGAGGATCTTGTGTTTGACGAACTCGTCCTCGTAGCGCAAGCCGTCCTCGTTCAGCACGCGGAAGTCGTCGAGCACGATCGCGTTGTCGAGGCTGCCGCCGAGCGCGAGGTTGCGGGAGCGCAGCGTCTCGAGGTCCCGCATGAATCCAAACGTACGCGCGCGGCTGACCTCCTTCAGAAAGGAAGTTGTCGAGAAATCCATCGACGCGCGCTGCGAGCGCCGTTTGAAGATCGGATGGTTGAACTCGATCTCGAAGTTCACTTTGAAGCCGTCGAACGGATGGAATTCCGCCCATTTGTCGCCGTCCGAGACGCGCAGCGGCTTTTTGACGCGGATGAAGCGCTTCGGCGCGCGCTGCTCCTCGACGCCGGCCGACTGCAGCAGGAACACGAACGGACCGGCGCTGCCATCCATGATGGGCACCTCGGGCGCGCTCACTTCCACTTCCGCGTTGTCGATGCCGAGCCCCGCGAAGGCTGACAGCAAATGCTCGACGGTGGAGACCCGCACCGCGCCCTTCATGAGCGTCGTGCCGAGCACGGTATCTCCGACGTTCTCGGCGTGCGCCTCGACGTGAGGCGCCGAGGGCAGATCCGAGCGCGTGAACACGATGCCCGTGTCCACCGCAGCCGGGCGCAAGGTCATCAATACCTTCTTGCCCGTGTGCAGCCCGACGCCCGTCGCGCGGATGGAGTTCTTCAGAGTGCGTTGTCCGACCATGGGCCTCGAGCTTACCGAAAACGGCAGCCTTTTCCGGGTGCCGCAAAATGCCGATACGCTAGCACGCCCGCCATCCGGCGCCAAACGACCGATGTCGCATTGGCGTGATGGGCCCATCCTTGGGCCTCTCGCGCCTCGACGCTCAGTCGGCCTGACGCCTGAGGAAAGCCGGAATGTCGAGCAGATCCTCCGGATCCTGCTCCGGGCGCAGACCATCGCCCACTGCGCGCTGGCGCTGCACGGTCGGCTTGTCGAGCGCCGCGTAATCGGCGCTCGAGAGCGGCTGCGGCCGGCGTACCACGCGCATGGGCGGCTCGCGGCCCGTCACCGTGTCGCGAGGCGCTGGAGTCTCTCGCATGCCGGGGTGCCGCACTGCGGTTGCCGGCCGGCCCAAACCCGTTGCCACGACCGTCACCCGCACTTGATTCGTCAGATCCGGATCGATGACCGTGCCCACGACGACGGTCGCGTCTTCGGAGGCAAACTGTTTCACAATGTTGCCAACTTCTTGGAACTCCCCGATCGAGAGATCCATGCCTGCGGTGACATTGACGAGAATGCCGTGAGCGCCGGCCAAGTTGATGTCTTCGAGCAGCGGCGAGGAGACGGCCGCCTCGGCCGCTTCGCGCGCACGATTCTCGCCGCTCGCGGAGCCCGATCCCATCATGGCCATCCCGGTCTCCGCCATTACGGTGCGCACGTCGGCGAAGTCAACGTTGATGAGCCCCGGACGGGTGATGAGCTCCGCAATGCCTTGGACCGCGCCCTGCAGCACTTGATTCGCGGATTTGAACGCATCGAGCAAGGTGGTCTGCGGTCCGAGCACCGTGAGCAGCTTTTGATTGGGGATCGTGATGAGCGAGTCGCAGTACTTGCCGAGCTCGGCGATTCCGTGCTCCGCGACCAGCGCCCGCTTGCCGCCTTCCATCTCGAAGGGCTTGGTCACCACGGCGACCGTGAGGATGCCGAGCTCCTTCGCGACCTGCGCCACGACGGGAGCCGCTCCCGTTCCGGTCCCGCCTCCCATGCCTGCGGTGATGAACAGCATGTCGCAGCCCTCGACCAGCTCGATCACCCGGTCGCGGTCCTCCATCGCAGCCTGCCGGCCGACCTCCGGGTCGGCACCCGCGCCGAGGCCCTTCGTCATGTTGCAACCGATCTGCAGCGCGGTCTTGACCTTCGAGTGCTTGAGCGCCTGCGCATCGGTATTGATGCACATGAAGTCGACGCCCTCGATACCGCTCAACACCATGTGCGCGACGGCATTCCCGCCGCCTCCCCCGACGCCGATCACCTTGATGACGGCGCTCTGGCTGTATGCATCCATTAGCTCGAACATTGCTTTAAGCTCCTCTCGGCGAAAACGATTGGTGGAATTCCCCGGCGTTCTGTCGTGATTGCCTTGTCGCGTGTCTGTCAGTGTCTGTCAGCTTTCAAACGGCTCTCGATCCCGTCCCTAGAAGTTGCCCTGGAACCAGGCGCGCATGCGGTCGAGGACCGTCTTGGCGCTCCCGAGCGGGCGGCGATGCCGCGCCGGCAGGGCGTTGTCGCGGCCGTAGAGCAGCAGCCCCACGCCCGTCGAGAAAATCGGATTCCGGACCACATCGGCGAGTCCCTGCACCTGCTGGGGCAGGCCGAGCCGCACCGGCATGTGGAACACCTCTTCGGCGAGCTCGATGGCGCCTTCCATCTTCGCGCTGCCCCCGGTGAGCACCACGCCCGCCGCGATCGTCTCCTCGAAGCCGCTGCGGCGCAGCTCCTCGCGCACGAGGCTGAAGAGCTCCTCGTAGCGCGGCTCGACGATCTCCGCGAGCGTCTGGCGCGCGAGGCGCCGTGCCGGACGCTCCCCGACGCTCGGCACCTCGATGGTCTCGTCGGGGTTGGCGAGCTGCGAGAGCGCGCACGCATAGCGGACCTTGATGTCCTCCGCATGCTGCGTGGGCGTGCGCATCGAGACCGCGATGTCGTTCGTCACCTGGTCTCCCGCGATGGGAATGACCGCCGTGTGCTGGATGGCGCCCGCGGAGAACACGGCGATATCGGTGGTGCCGCCGCCGACATCGATGAGGCAGACCCCGAGCTCCTTCTCATCCTCCGTCAGCACCGCGAAGCTCGACGCCAGCTGCTCCAGCACGATGTCGTCCACCTCGAGGCCACAGCGCTGAATGCACTTCTCGATGTTCTGCGCCGCGCTCTCCGCGCCCGTGACGATGTGCACCTTCGCCTCGAGGCGCACGCCGGACATGCCGATCGGATCGCGGATGCCCTCCTGGCCGTCGATGATGAATTCCTGCGGCAGCACGTGCAGGATCTTCTGATCGGCCGGAATCGCAACCGCCTTCGCGGCATCTATCACGTGCTCGACGTCCCCGTGCGTCACCTCGCGGTCGCGAATGGCGACGACCCCGTGCGAGTTGAGGCTGCGCACGTGATTGCCCGCGATGCCGGCGTACACCGAGTGGATCTCACAGCCCGCCATGAGCTCCGCTTCCTCCACCGCGCGCTGGATCGACTGCACGGTGGACTCGATGTTGACCACGACGCCCTTCTTCAATCCGCGGGAGGGCTGCGAGCCGATGCCGAGCACCTCGATCGCGCCGTCGGTGCCCGCCTCGCCGACCAGGGCGACGACCTTCGAGGTCCCGATGTCGAGCCCAATGACCAGATTTCTGTCCGAATGCTTAGGCATCGTGCGCGGAACCCTCGCCGTGGGCGGCGCGGGATGCGCCGCCGACTCGCCATCCAATCGAAAAACCGTTCGTGTAGCGCATGTCCACGTACGCGATGTCGCTCGCGCGCTGCGCCACGATCTTCGAGGCGACCTCGATGAACGTCTCGAAGCGCTCATCCACCCGTTTGCGTCCGAGCCTCACCGTCACGCCGTTGTCGAGGTCGAACTGCCAGGAGCCGCGCTCATCGAGGCGCAGTGCCGTGATGCGCATGCCCATCTCGACGAGCCGCCCCTGCATCGCGAGATAGCGCTGCGCGACGGCGGGCTCGCTTCCCGCAGGACCTGAGAGCCGCGGCAGCTCGAGCGGAATGTGGCGCGCATCGCCGGTGAAAAGCTCTCTGCGGGCGTTGACGAGGCCGCCGCTGCCCCAGCGCGCCGCAGGCACTTGCTCCACGATGCGTACGGTGAGGCCGCGCGGCCAGCTGCGCTCGACGCTCGCGGTATCGACCCACGGGAGACGCTCGACCGCCGCGGAGACCGCCGCGAGGCTCACGTTGACGAGCCCCGCGCCGTGCACGCCCGTCTTGACGGCCCGCTCCACATCGAGCGGCGAGACGCGCTGAAAGCGGCCTGTGATCGAGACCGACTCGATCGGACGGTTGAGCGCGGAGAGGATGAGACCGACGACGGCCGCGATGACGGCGAGACTCGTCGCCGTGCGCAGGATCCGCGGCCAGTTGAGCGCGGGCAGCCGGCGGCGCGCGCGCTCGGCGGACTTGCGTCGATTGCGGCGGCTCCACACGGCTCAGCCCTCCTGCTCCGCGGGAGGAGCCCCCGCCTCGGGCGGAGCTCCCGCCTCGGGCGGCCCAGGCATCTCGTCACCGACGATGCGCACTTCCGGAGTGAGTCGTACGCCGTGCACGCGCTCCACTTCCGCCTGCACGCGCCTGATCAGCTGCTCGATGTCCGTCGCAGTCGCGGCCCCGTGATTGATGATGAAGTTGGCGTGCTTGCTGGAGACGGACGCATCGCCGATCCGCAAGCCCTTCAAGCCCGCCGTCTCGATGAGCCGCGCCGCATGATCGCCGGGGGGATTCGTGAACACGGAGCCGCAGCTCCACTCGCCGATCGGCTGCGACGCCTTGCGCCGCGCGAGCAGCGAGCGCACTTCGGCGTCATTCGCGCCCGGCTTGTGCTCAAAGGTGAGCTTCGCCGCGAGGAACCCTTCCCCGGCGGCCGGCGGACGCACGTGGCGGTATCCGACTTCGTACTCACGAGGCGAGCGGGTGCGCTCCTTGCCCCGGCGATCGATCGTTTCCACCTCCAGCACGTGACTCCAGGTATCCCCGCCAAAGGCGCCTGCGTTCATTGCGAGCGCGCCGCCGAGCGTCCCCGGAATGCCTGCGAAGAACTCCGCGGGGCCGAGGCCCCATTTGATGCATTGCTTGGCGATGCGCGCGCAAGCGACGCCCGCCTCGCAGTACACGGTCGTTTCGCTCACACGCTCGAGCCGCTCGAGCGCGCCGCTCGTCGCCAGCGCGACACCCTTCAGTCCGCCGTCGCGCACCAGTAGATTGCTCCCGAGGCCGATCCAGTGGATCGCGGTCTGCGGGGGCACGGTTTTGACGAACGCCGCGAGATCTGCGCGGTCACGCGGTGAGAAGAACACCTCGGCCGGACCTCCGACGTGCCAGGACGTGTGGCGGCTCATCCTCTCGCCATACTTCGCGCGCGGCATGAATTCCGGGGCAACGGACATCACTTGGACCTCCGGCGCAAGGTGGCGGCCGGCGCCGCGAAGGCCGGCGCCGGTGCCGCAAGAAGAGCCGGTGACGCCGCAAGGGCGGCCGGCAAGGCGTGCGCAACGGTGTTGATGTGTCCTGCCCCCATCGTCACGACGAGGTCGTTCGCTCGGATCACGTCCTTGAGGGCGGTCGCGAGCTCCTCGACCCGCTCGACGAAGATCGGCTCCACGTGCGCGCGCGAGCGCACGGCACGGCAGATCGCGCGGCCGTCGCATCCTGCAATCGGCGCCTCGCCCGCCGCGTAAACCTCGGTGACGAGCAGCACCTCCGCGCCCGAGAGCACCTTGCCGAAGTCGTCGATCAGATCGCGGGTTCGCGTGTAGCGGTGAGGCTGGAACGCGAGCACGATGCGGCGGCCGGGATAGCCCTGCCGCAGCGCCTCGAGCGTTGCGGCGATTTCCGTCGGATGATGGCCGTAGTCATCGACGATCGTCACCAGGCCCGCCGAGGTCTCCACATCCGCGATGTGCTGCAGCCGCCGGTCGATGCCCTGGAAGCCGGCAAGCGCGCGCTGTACGGCGCTGTCCTCCATCTCGAGCTCGGTCGCCACGGCAACCGCGGCGAGAGCATTGAGCACGTTGTGCGTTCCGGGAAGATTGACCGTCAGCGCAAGCGGGGAATGACCGGCCCTCGAGGCTGCACCGGAGCGGAGTACGTCGAAGTGAGTCTGCAGGCCGCTGCGCCGAAGATTGACCGCTCGCACGTCCGCACCGGGCTGCAGTCCGTAGGTCATCACCGGACGCCCGATGCGAGGCAGAATGCTGCGCACGTGCTCGTCGTCGAGGCACACGATGGCGAGTCCGTAGAACGGCAGGTTGTGCAGGAAGTCGAGGAAGCTCTGCTTCAGGCGCTCGAAGCTCCCGTCGTGCGTGGCGAGATGATCGTTGTCGATGTTGGTGACGATCGCGATGAGCGGCTGCAGGTGCGTGAACGAGGCGTCGCTCTCGTCCGCCTCCGCGACGAGGTAGCGCCCCGTCCCGAGGCGCGCGTTGCTGCCCGCGCTGTTCAAGCGCCCGCCGATGACGAAGGTCGGATCGGCTCCGCCTTCGGCGAGCACGCTTGCGACGAGGCTCGTCGTGGTGGTCTTCCCGTGCGTGCCCGCCACGGCGATCGAGTAGCGGAAGCGCATGAGCTCGCCCAGCATCTCGGCCCGCTGCACGGTGGGGATGCGCTGCGCCTGCGCCGCACGCACCTCGGGATTGTCGGGCCGGACGGCGCTCGAGACGACGACCACGTCGGCGCCCTGGATGTTCTCCACGGCATGCCCGATCGTGATGCGCGCGCCGAGCCCGGCGAGCCGCTTCGTGATCGCGTTGGCCTTCAGGTCCGAGCCCTGCACGGAGTAGCCGAGATTGATCAGCACCTCGGCGATGCCGCCCATGCCGGCGCCGCCGATCCCGACGAAGTGGATCGTGTTGATCCGGCGCATGCGGTCCGCGCGCGCTGCGCGGTCTGCACGGGCTGCGGCATCCAAAATCGTTCCCGACGGTTTTGTCACACCGCGCCCTCCCCGTAGCGCAGGCACGCCGCGGCCAGCTCGTCTGTGGCTCGCGGACGGGCGAGGGCGCGGGCACGCTCGGCCATGGCGAGCAGCGGCGCGCGGGTCGCGCAGAGGCGCGCAAGCTCCGCGGCGAGCCGTGCGGCCGTCAGCTCACGCTCGTCGATCAGCACGGCGGCGCCCGCGTTCACGAGATAGCGGGCATTCGCCGTTTGATGGTCGTCGACGGCGGCGGGGAACGGCACGAGGATCGCGCCCACGCCGGCCGCGGCGAGCTCGGAGATCGTGAGCGCGCCTGCGCGGCAGACGACCAGATCGGCCCAGCTATAGGCGGTAGCCATGTCGTCGATAAACGGGGTCACGTCGGCGCGTACGCCCGCCGTCTCGTAGGCCCGCGCCGCCGCCTCGTGCCAGCGGTTGCCCGACTGGTGGCGCACCTCCACCGGGATGGACTCCGGGAGCGAGGCCATCGCGAGCGGCACGATCGTGTTCAGGCGAGCCGCGCCCTGACTTCCGCCGATCACCAGAATGCGGATCGGTCCGCCGCGCGCCGCGAATCGCTCGGCGGGCGATGGCGTCTCGGTGATCTCCTCCCGTACGGGGTTGCCGATCGCGCGAGCGCGCACGCCGGCGCCGAAGCTTCCCGGGAACGCCTCCAGCACCTCGCGGGCAAGATGCGCGAGGCAGCGGTTGGTGAAGCCCGCGATCGCATTCTGCTCGTGAATGATGAGCGGCCGCCGCATGAGCCATGCGGCAAGCCCTCCGGGGCCCGTGACGAAGCCGCCGAGGCCGATCACGACGAACGGCCGGCGGCGCCACATGACGCGCAGCGCCTGCAGGAGCGCGACGCAGACGCGCACCGGAGCGGCAAGCAGCGTGGCGAGCCCCTTGCCCCGCAGTCCGCCGACCGACAGCCACTCGATCGGAATCGGCTCCTCCGGCACGATCCGCGCCTCGAGCCCGCGGCGCGTGCCGAGCCAGACCACCTCGATCGACTGCCGCTTGAGCAGGCGCGCCAGGGCAAGCGCGGGGAAGACGTGACCGCCCGTGCCGCCTGCCATGATCAGTGCGGGCCGCGTGCTCATGAATCCTCCCGCGCCGTCGCCGGTCCTCGCGCCTGGACCGTCGCCTCGTGGTAGACCCGAAGGACGAGCCCCACCCAGGCGAGCGCCACGACGAGACTCGAGCGGCCATAGCTCATGAGCGGGAGTGTCAGGCCCTTCGTGGGCAGCACGCCCATATTCACGCCGATGTTGATGAACGCCTGGATACCGAGCCACAGCCCGAAGCCCGCGGCGAGGTACGCCGGGAACTTGAGCCCGCCGTTCGCGGCAAGACGCGCGATGCGAAAGCTCCTCCAGACCAGGGCGAGAAACAGGCCGACCGTCACGATCGCCCCGAGCAGCCCGAGCTCCTCGGCGAGCACGGCGAAGAGAAAATCGGTGTGGGCTTCGGGGAGGTAGAACAGCTTCTGCACGCTGTCGCCGAGCCCGACGCCGAACCAGCCGCCGCGTCCGATGGCGATGAGCGATTGAGTGAGCTGGAAGCCGCTGTTGAAGGGGTCGGCCCAGGGATTGATGAAAGCGGTCAGGCGCCGCAGCCGATAGCTCGAGGTAATCGCGAGCAAGGTGAATCCGCCCGCCGCGACGAGCATCATCGCGATGACGTAGCGCAACCGGGCGCCGGCGAGGAAGAGCAGTCCGAACCCCGTTGCGAACAGCACCGTCGCCGCACCGAAGTCCGGCTCGGCGAGCAGCAGCGCGGCCGCACAAGTGAGCAGCCCCAGCGGCTTCGCGAGTCCCGTGAGCGAGCCGCGCAGCTCCTCCTCGCGGCGCGCCGCATAGCTCGCCACGTAGATGAGGATGAAGGCGCGGGCGAGCTCCGAGACCTGGAAGTTGATGCCCGCCATCTGCAGCCAGCGGCGGCTGCCGTTCACGACGTGGCCGAGCCCCGGCACGAGCACCAGGAGCAGCAGGCCGAACGCCACGACGAGCAGCGGCATCGACAGCCGCTCGATGAGCGCCGTGGGCACGAACAGCAGGAAGGCGCCGATCGCTCCTCCGATCACCGTGAGCAGCAGCTGTCGCGTGAGGTAGAAGAAGGTGTGGCCGCCCTGCTCGCTCGCGATCGAGACGGACGCCGAGGTCACCATCACGAGTCCGAACAGCGCGATCGCGAGCACCAGGGCGAGCGTGACGGTATCGACGCGCAAGGAACCGCGGCGACGCCCGGAGCGCGCATACGTGAGACCCAGCCCGCCCTGGGCGAGAGCGTTCATGCGGCGAGCTCCCGGACCGCCTGCGAGAACACCTCGCCGCGGTGTGCGTAATCGCGGAACATGTCGAGACTCGCGCAGGCCGGCGAGAGCAGCACGGTATCTCCCGGCCGCGCCGCGCGAGCGGCCGCGCGCACCGCCTTCTCGAGCGAGTCGCTGCGCTCGAGCGTGGCGACACCCTCGAGCGCGTCCGCGATGGCGTCGCGATCGCGACCGATCAGTACGGCGTGACGCACCTTGCCGCGAAAAGCCGCCGCAAGCGGGGTGAAGTCCTGCTGTTTGCCGTCGCCGCCGAGGATCATGACGAGCGGGCCGGACATGCCGTTGACCGCGGCGATCGTTGCGCCGACGTTCGTGCCCTTCGAGTCGTCGATGTAGGCGACGCCGCGCACGTCCGCGACCCACTGCGAGCGATGCGGCAGCCCGCGGAAGCTGCGCAGCTCGGCGAGCATCGGCTCGAGTGGAAGTCCGAGCGCCTCCCCGAGCGCCAGCGCGGCGAGCGCGTTCGCCGCGTTGTGCAGCCCCTTCAACTTGAGCTCGCTCACGGCAAGCAGCGGCTCGTTGCGCCGCGTGAGCCATCCTTGCGCGCCAGTGGCCGGTGCGCCAGTGGCTGTTGCGCCGGCGGTCGGTGCGCCGCCAGCCGGTGTGCTGCCGCCCGATGCGCTGCGGCCCGGTGCGCCCGCCACGGCGAGCGCGTAATCGGCGCCGATCGCCGCGCGCAAGGAGAAGCTCAACGTCGCCTGACCCGGGGAAGGCATCGCCATGACGAGCGGATCGTCGAGATTGACGATCGCGGTATCGCACCTGGCGAAGATACGCGCCTTGGCTGCGGCGTAGTCCTCGATCGAGGCATACCGGTCGAGATGGTCGGCGCTCACGTTGAGCACCGCCGCGGCCTTGAGGTCGAGCGAGCGCGTCGCCTCGAGCTGGAAGCTCGAGAGCTCGAGGACGTAAAGCTCGGTGCGCTCGGCGTCGCGCTGCGAGGCGGTGAGCAGATCGAGCGCCGGCTCGCCGAGATTGCCGCCGACTCGTACTTTGAGACCCGCGCGCTCGGCCATCCGTCCGACGAGCGTCGTCACGGTGCTCTTGCCGTTCGTGCCGGTGATACCGACGACCGGTGCATCGACGGCGAGCGCGAAGAGCTCGATGTCTCCGACGATCTCGAGGCCTCGGCGGCGCGCCTCGTTGAAGAAGGGGTCGGAGAGAGCGATGCCGGGCGAGGCGACGACGCATACGGCATCGTCGAGCAGCGCGGCGTCGAGGCCGCCGAGCCGGACCGGAATGGCCGGATCGAGCGCCGTGAGCCGCGCGAGCTGCGGCGGCTCCTTGCGAGTGTCGGTCACCGCGAGACGCCAGCCACGCGCGCGCAGGTATGCGGCGCAGGAGTAACCCGTGCGGCCGAGGCCCACGATCACGGCGGTCGATGGCTTTTCGTGCGCGGTGCTCATCTGAGTTTCGCGGCGCTCATCTGACTTTCAAGGTCGACAGTCCAAGGAGTACGAGCAGCAAGGTGATGATCCAGAACCGCACGATGACCTTCGGCTCCGCCCATCCCTTCAGCTCGAAGTGATGGTGGATCGGTGCCATGCGGAAGATGCGCTTGCCCCTGAGCTTGAAGGAGCCCACTTGCAGGATGACGGAGGCGGTCTCGGCCACGAAGATGCCACCCATGATGAGGGTCACCACCTCCTGGCGCACGATCACGGCGACGACGCCGATCGCAGCGCCGATCGCGAGTGCGCCCACATCGCCCATGAACACCTGCGCGGGATAAGTGTTGAACCAGAGAAATCCCAGGCCCGCCCCGCCGAGCGCGGAGCAGAAGATGAGCAGCTCGCCCGCGCGCGGCACGGCCGGAATCGCAAGGTACTCCGCGAACACCGAGTTGCCGCTCACGTAGGCGAAGACGCCGAGCGCCGCCAAGACGAGCACGGCGGGCATGATCGCGAGCCCGTCGAGGCCGTCGGTGAGATTCACGGCGTTGCTCATGCCGGTGATCATCAAGTAGGCGATCACGATGAACGGCGCGGCCGACAGCGGCACCGCGAATTTCTTCACGAACGGCAGGTAGAGCGTCGTGTCCGCGGGAGCCTGCGCCATGTAGTACAGCGTCGCCGCGGTGGCGAGGCCCGCCACGGATTGCCAGAAGTATTTCCAGCGTGGAATGAGCCCCTTCGAGTTGCCGACGACGAGCTTCAGGTAATCGTCGTAGAAGCCGATGAGGCCGAAGGCGAACGTCACGCCGATCGCCGTCCAGACGAACCGGTCGGCGAGATTCGCCCAGAGCAGCGTGCCGACAAGGAGCGCGGCGAGGATGAGCGCGCCTCCCATCGTCGGCGTGCCGGCCTTCGGCAGATGCGATTTCGGGCCGTCCTCGCGGACGACCTGACCGATCTGGTAGCGCGAGAGCCTCGCGATCATCGAGGGACCTGCGAGGAGCGAGAAGGCGAGCGCCGAGATCGCCGCGAGGATCGCGCGGAACGTCTGGTAGTGAAAGACGTGGAATCCGGAATAGACGCCGGTGAGCTGCTGAGTGAGCCAGTAGAGCACCGCTATTCCCCCGCGCTCGCGCGCTTGGCCCCGGGGCCGCCGGGCACCGCCCCGGTATGGCCAGGCTCGCCGCCGGAGCCCCCGCGCCCAGCCCCGGAACTCCCGCCGCGCCCAGTCCCGGAACCACCGCGCTCCGCCGGCGCGAGCAGCGCTGCGACCACGCGCTCCAACCGATTGACGTGCGAGCCTTTGATCAGCACGCGCGTCTCCGCAGTCACAGCCGTCGCCGCCACTTGCGCCAGCGCTCGGTCGAGCGCTCGGCCGAGCGCCTCCGGATCCGGATACCACTCGGCGCCGGCCCCGAAGCTCTCGACCGCGAGCTGAGCAAGCTCACCGGTGGCGAGCAGCCGCTCGATGCCGCGCTCCCGCGCGAACGCGCCGATCTCCACATGACTCGCACGCGCAAAGTCGCCCAGCTCGGCCATGTCGCCGAGCACCAGCCATTTGCGGCCCTCGAGCTCCGCGAGCACTTCGATGCCGGCGCGCACGGAGCTCGGATTGGCGTTGTACGAGTCGTCGATCAGCCAGGCTCCGCTGCGTGCGCGCTTCAGCTGCAACCGCCCCGGTACCGGTCGCATCGTGGCGAGTCCGGCCTTCACGTGCGCGAGGCTCGCGCCGGCCGCCGAGGCCGCCGCCGCCGCCGCGAGCGCGTTGGCGACGTTGTGCCGTCCAGCGAGGCGCAGCTCGATGTCGGCACGGCCGTGCGCGCAGTGAAGCGTGAAGCGGGTGAGGAACTCGCCGGCCGCGATCTCCGTGCGCAGGTCTCGCGCGGTGAAATCGGCCTGCTCTCTCAGGCCAAAGCTCACCACCCGGGCCCGCGTCGCGCCGCGCCACAGCGCCGCGAAGGTATCGTCCGCATTGATGATCGCCACGCCGGAAGCGTCGAGCCCTTCGACCATCTCGCCCTCGGCGCGCGCCGCGCCCTCGAGGCTTCCGAATCCCTCGAGGTGCTCGGCGCCCGCATTAGTGATGAGCCCGATCGTCGGATGCGCGAGGCTCACGAGCGCGGCCACCTCGCCCGCGCGGTTCGCGCCCATCTCCACCACGGCGAACCGATGCGCCGGCTCGAGTCGAAACAGCGTGAGCGGCACGCCGATGTGGTTGTTGAGGTTGCCGAGTGTCGCGAGGCACGGACCCGCCTGCGCGAGAATCGCGGCGATCATCTCTTTCACGGTCGTCTTGCCGTTGGCGCCCGCGACGCCGATGACGGGAATCGCGAACTGCGCGCGCCAGCGCGCGGCCGCGCGCTCGAGCGCCATCTGGGTATCCTCGACTTTGATCTGGGCGAGCGCAGACGTTTGCTCGGACGTTTGCTCGCTGTCGACGACCGCGCCCGCGGCGCCTGCAGCCTGAGCCCTGCCGAGGAACTCGTGACCGTTGAAGCGTGGGCCGCGCAGAGCGACGAACAGCTCCCCGGATTTGAGCGTGCGCGTGTCGGTCGAGACGCCGGTGTAAGGGCGGTCGGCTCCCCCGAGCCGACCGCCGCAGGCTAGCGCAAACTCCCCTAGCGTGCGCTTCATGCCTGCCCCTTCTCACCCGAGAAGAACGCCCGCGCGACCGCCTGATCGCTGAAGGCGCGGCGCTCGCCGCCGATGATCTGATAGTCCTCGTGACCTTTGCCCGCAATGACCACGACATCCCCCGCGGACGAACGCTCGAGAGCGCCTCGGATCGCCGTCGCGCGGTCGTGCTCGACTCGCACTCCTCGCACTGCGGCGCTGGAGCCCCCTGAGTCCAGGCCGGCGAGAATGTGGGCGACGATGCGCTCCGGATCCTCCGTGCGAGGGTTGTCGTCCGTGACGATCACCTCATCCGCGAGCTCGCGCGCCGTGCGGCCCATCATCGGCCGCTTGCCGGGATCCCGATCGCCGCCGCAGCCGAAGACGACGCGGAGCGTCCCCGTGCAGTGAGCTCGAGCGGCTTGCAGCGCCTTGGCGAGCGC
>JASHTA010000425.1 GCA_030040795.1 Gammaproteobacteria bacterium
GCCCGGCCCCCAGGGGGAGGGCCACCAGGGCTCGCCGGGCTTCGAGCGCTTCCAGAGCACGAAGTCGAGCGGATCGCGCTTGGCCTCATCGACCGCGACGCGCTCGCCGGCGCGCAGATCGCTCAGCCGCTCGCCCGAGAGCTTCCCATAGGGCGCAAAGCGCGCGACCGAGTACATCACATCGCCATTCGCCGCCGGGTACGCGTAGCCCTTCTCGATGAGCGTGCGCGTCATCTCGATCATCCCTGCGATGTGCTGCGTGGCGCGCGGCTCGTGATCCGGGCGCAGAATGCCGAGCGCATCGTAGTCGCGGTGCATCTCGCGGATGTAATGCGCGGTGAATGCGCCGATCTCCTCGCCACGCTCCGCCGCGCGCTGGATGATCCGGTCGTCGATGTCCGTGATGTTGCGGACGAAGGTGACCGCGAAGCCGAGATACGTGAGATACCGGCGCACCGCGTCGAACACGATCTTCGAGCGGGCGTGTCCCATGTGGCAGAGGTCGTACACGGTATCTCCGCACACGTACATTCCGACGTGTCCGGGCCTGAGGGGCGCGAGCGGCTCCTTGCGCCCGCTCAACGAGTTGAAGATCTCGATCACGATGCGCTCAGGCGAAGCGGGCAAGCCGCTCGCGGACCTGGCCCGCAGGGATGGCCTTCAGGAGCGGCGCAAGCTCCGGGCCCTCGGCCCGGCCGGTCAGCGCGGCGCGCAGCGGCATGTAGAGCGCCGCGCCCTTGCGGCCGGTTGCCGTGCGGATCGCGCCCGCGATCGCCCGCAAGTCGTTGCCGCTCGCCTCGGCGCCTCGCACGGCGGCCGCGAAATATCCCGAGCCGGCATCGCGGATGAAGCCGCTCGCGGCCGTATCGAGCTCGGGCGGCCCGCCGAAGACCACCTCCACCCACGCCCGGGCGTCCGCCGGGAGCTCCACGTTCGGCAGCACCGCCTCGAGGAACGCGGAAGCCGGGCGCTCGTCGAGCCCGGCCGGCAACACATCGCGCAGCCAGCGCCGCGCCTCATCCGGTGTCAAGTGGCGCACGGCCTCCTTCTGCCAGCCCCGCAGCTGTGACTCGTCGAAGTGCGCAGGCGCGCGCCCGAGGTGGGCGGGATCGAATGCGCGAGCCATCTCCTCGAGGCCGAGGAGTCCGTGCTCGGCGGTGGAGTGGCCGAGCCGGAACAGGTGATTCAAGATTGCCGAGGCGAGATAGCCCTGCGCGCGATAGTCGCGCACGCTCGCCGCGCCATGCCGCTTGGAGAGCGGAGCCCCGGCCCCGTCGAGGAGCAGGGACACGTGGCCATACTCGGGAGGAGCGAGGCCGAGCGATCGCAGGACGAGCAGCTGTCGCGGCGTATTGGCGAGGTGGTCCTCGCCGCGCAGCACCTGCGTGACGCCCATGCACGCATCGTCCACTGCGTTGCTGAAGAAGAATGCGGCGGCGCCGTCGGCGCGGCGGACGATGAAGTCGCCGATATCGTCGGTGAGCGCGCTCTGCGGGCCTCGCACCAGATCGATGAACTCCACCCGCTCCCCCGGCGGCACGCGAAAGCGCAGCGTCGGCGAGATTCCCTGCGCGCGCCGGGCCGCCTGCTGCTCCGCCGAGAGCTCCCGGCACGTTCCGGCATAGCGCGGCGGCCGGCCGGAGGCGAGCTGCGCCTTACGAGAGACTTCGAGCTCGAGCGGGGAGCAGAAACACGGGTACACGGCGCCGGCCGCGGCGAGTTGATCGAAGTAGCGCTCGTAGAGCGCCGTGCGCTCGGACTGCCGGTAGGGCCCCCGCTCGTCCTCGCGGCCGGGCCCCGCATCCCATTCGAGCCCGAGCCAGCGCAAATCCTCGAGCTGTCGCTCCCGGTAGTTCTCGCGGCTGCGCACGGTGTCGGTGTCCTCGATCCGCAGCAGAAACCGGCCCCCGCCGCGCCGCGCGAGCAGCAGGTTGAATAGCGCCGTACGCGCGTTGCCGAGATGCACATCGCCCGTGGGGCTCGGCGCGAAACGCGTAACCGGCGGGCCCGCCGTGCGAGCCGGT
Source organism: Gammaproteobacteria bacterium (assembly GCA_030040795.1). Classification (GTDB taxonomy): domain Bacteria; phylum Pseudomonadota; class Gammaproteobacteria; order Steroidobacterales; family Steroidobacteraceae; genus JASHUC01. Next base: position 2,025 of record JASHTA010000425.1, read on the forward strand.
GCGGTGGAGTCGGGGATTATCACCGCGACAATGTTACCATCACGCTGTTGCCGCCAACGGGGGCGCCGAGTTGCTGAACATGATGTCAAAGCACGCGCGAAGCATGATGATGGGTTGGGCCGCGGCGGCCCTGCTCTTTGGCGCAATGGCACATGCGGCCTCCGCCCCTCCTCCCGAGACGCCATCGAGCAGCAGCGACACGAAGCCCTATCCACGCGTGCGTGTGGTGACCAGCATGGGGAGCTTCGTGATCGAGCTCTACCCCGACCGCGCTCCGATCACGGTCCGAGTCTTCCTCGATTACGTGAACGCGGGCCAGTACACCAACACGCTCATCCATCGTGTCATCGCCAACTTCGTCATCCAGGGCGGCGGGCACGATGCGACCACCTACAAGCTGAAGCCCATCAAGACTTACCTTCCGAACGAGTCCGGCAACGGCCTGCAGAACAAGCGCGGTTGGGTCGGCATCGCGCGCGGGTCGGACCCGCATACCGGCAACTGCCAGTTCTACATCAATCTCGTCGACAACCCGGAGCTCGACCCCGTGCCCACGCGCTGGGGCTACGCGGTATTCGGCCAGGTGGTCGAGGGCATGGACGTTGTGGACCGTATCGGCGTCACGCCGACGGGCGCCATGGGGCCGTTCAAGTCCGATGCGCCGCTCAAGCCGGTCGTCATCGAGAAGATCGAGATCGTCCCCGCCGGAACGCCCACGCAAGAAGGGCCGGTCAGCCTGACGCCCTCATCGACCACGCCACAGGTGCTCTCGCCCAAGTAGCGCTCGGAGCACGGCGCCCGCCCCCGACGCGTGAGGCTATCCGCCGTGGCGCGGCTGTTCGTGTCCGACCTGCATCTCGATGCCGAGAGGCCGCAGGCGACCGAGCAGTTCCTTGAATTCCTGTCCCGGCACGCGGCACAGGCGGAAGCGCTCTACATTCTCGGGGATCTGTTCGAGGCTTGGATCGGCGATGACGATCCGGAGGGCGAGAAGGCCCGCGTCTGCATCGCGCTGCGCGAGCTGACGAGCGGCGGAGTGCCGTGCTTCATCCTGCACGGGAACCGCGACTTTCTGCTGTCCGAGGGCTTCTGCGAGCGCACCGGCAGCTCCCTCCTCCCCGACCCGGTCGTCGTCGAGCTCGCGGGCGATCGAGTGCTGCTCACGCACGGCGATGCGCTCTGCGTCGACGATCATGCGTATCAGGAGCTGCGCAGTGCCGTGCGCAGCCGCGAGTGGCAGCGGCGCTTCCTGTCGCTACCGGTTGCCGTGCGCGCGCAGCTCGCCGAGCGTGCTCGCGCGGGCAGCCGCGCACACACGGCCCGCGCCGTGCCGTACATCATGGACGTGAACGCTGACGCTGTCGCGGCTGCATTTCGCGCGACTCAGGTCCGCAGAATCATTCACGGCCACACGCACCGGCCCGCCGTCCACGAGCTCGAGGTCGACGGGCAGCCCGTCCAGCGCATCGTGCTCGGCGCCTGGTACGAGCAGGGCAGCTACCTGCACTACGAGGACGGGCGCTACGAGCTGCGCGAGCTGCCTAGGCGCCGCGCCGAACGCGCGGCAGGGTGAGGACCGCTTCGAGCCCGCGGTCGGGCAGATTGTGCAGGACGAGCGAGCCGCCGTGCGCCTGCGCGATATCGCGCGCGATGCAGAGGCCAAGCCCGGTGCCGCCCGTGTCGCGGTTGCGGGAGGACTCGACGCGGTAGAACGGCTCGAACACCCGCTCGAGCTCCTCGGGAGGCAGCCCCGGCCCGTCGTCTCTCACGCGTAGCGTGAGCACCACACCGTCCTCTACCACGACGGTCGCGCGCACGCCGAAATGAACGGCATTGGAGATGAGGTTGGTGAGGCAGCGCTTCAGAGCCTGCGGCTTGCCGCGGAAGGCTCCGCGTGCTCGCCCGCGGATCGCCACGCTCGCGCCGATCTCGGCGAATTCGGATTGGATCGTCGCGAGGAACGCATCCACATCGACAGGCCTTGCGGCCTCGTCGTCGCTCAATCCCTTGAGCAGCGCGAGCGCGCCCCGCACCATGCTCTCCATCTCATCGAGATCGCGGCCGAAGCGCTCCCGCACCTCCTCGGGGTCGGAGAGCGTCTCGACGCGCAAGCGCATGCGGGTGAGCGGAGTCTTCAGATCGTGCGACATCGCGGCGAGCACCCGCGTGCGGCTGTCGATGTAGCGGCGCATCCGCTCCTGCATCGTGTTGAACGCGCGCGCCGCCTCTCTCAGCTCCTGTGCGCCGGACTCCTCGAGGAGCGGCTGGCTCACGTCGCGCCCCGCGGCCTCCGCCGCGCGCGCGAGGCTCGACAGCGGCCGCGTGATGCTCCGCGCAAGCGCGTACAGCACGATCGCGGTCGCCATGGTCAGCAGCAGCAGATTGAGCACCAGATTGTGGGGCAGGAGCGGGCCGCGCCGTCCCTGCGCCACGCGAAACTGCAGCGCATCCCCGTCCGGCAGCGTGATGCTCACGTCATAGAGGCGGCCGCCGAGCTCGTAGCCCTGCGGTGGCGGGCGGGTGACGCTGATGACGCGCTCGTCCGCACTGCTCGGCGCACGCACCGCGACCCCATAGTCGGGTCCGAGAAGGAATTTGAGCTGCTGCCCGAGCGCTTCGCGGAAATCGGACATCGCAATGGGCGGGGTTCCGCGCGGCTGGCGGGCGAACGGTGGAGAGAATGCCCCCTCGCCCCGCACGTTCGCGACCAGCGGCCCCAACGGCGCACCGCGCCGCACCTGCGGGGGGAATCGCTCGAGGCGCTCTCGCGCGAGCGCGCGCGCCTGCGGATCGAGCACCTGAAGGGCGTAGGTAAGATCGACGATGCGCCGCGACCATTCGCGGACGTTGCCCTCCGAGACGAAGCGGTTGCGCTCCCGCGCGATGAGCGTAAACGCGGCGGCCTGCGCCACGAACACCGCGACGAGCACCGAGATGAACAGACGCCCGAAGAGGGACCGCGGCCAGAGCGCCCAGTGGCTCCAGAGCGGGGAGCGCTTGGAGGGGGACGCCTCCTCGGCCGGAGACGCCCCCCCGGCACGGGATTCCTCCTCGGCGGCAGGCGTCGCAAGTCCTTCCGCGGGCGCGGCGAGGCGGGCGCGGGGCACCACAAGGCCCGCACCGGGCGCCGCGTGCTCAGTAAGACTCGACACCGACTCCGACAACATAGCCTTCACCGTACACCGTCTTGATGATCTGCGGGGCGCGGGCGTCATCGCCCAGGATCTGGCGCAGCCGGCTGACGCGCACGTCGATGCTGCGGTCGAGCGGATCGGCCTCCCGGCCGCGCAGCAGCTCCGTCAGCTGCGCACGCGAGAGCACGCGATTGGGCGAGGTGAGCAGCACGGCGAGCAACCGGTACTCGGCGCCGGAAAGCGGGACGGTCGTCCCGCTTCGGTCGGTCAGCGCGCGGCTCGTCGTATCCAGCTGCCATCCGGCGAACTTGAAGCCGCGGACCGACGCCGGATCGGGATCGCGCGGGGCGTGAGCGGCGCGGCGCAGCACGGCTTTCACCCGGCCGAGAAGCTCGCGGGGATTGAACGGCTTCGGCACGTAGTCGTCCGCTCCCACCTCGAGTCCGACGATGCGGTCCACATCGTCGCCGCGCGCCGTCAACATGATGATCGGCAGCTGCGAGCGCGTGCGCAGCTCGCGGCAGATCGCAAGCCCGTCCTCGCCCGGCAGCATCAGGTCGAGCACGAGCAGGTCGACATGCGATTGCTGCAGCACCTTGCGCATGGACTTGCCTTCGGCCACCACCGAGGTGCGGTAGCCGTGCGTCTCGAAGTATTGCCCGAGGAGCGTGCGGATCTCGCGGTCGTCGTCGACGATGAGCAGATGAGGTCGGTCGTTCATGGGTCGTGCTCGCGGCTTGAGGGACCTTATCCCCGGGACCCCCGAGGGCCTGTAAGGAATTGTTTCTCCGTGCCGAGGGGCATGCATGGGCACGCGTGGGTACGCGTGGGCACGCAACTTCGCGCGTCTACTCTGGCGCGCCGGAATGAAAGCGAAACTCCGTGTCCGGAAGGGTCGCCAGCTGCGCCTCCCGCGCGGCCAGCTCCAGGAGCCGCGCACCCCAGCCCGTGTCCGCCGCTTCGGCGGTCGCGCGTGCTGACTCCAAGCGCGCAAATTCGAGATAGAGCTCGAAATGCCGCGCCTCGGAGCGCTCGAGCCGGCCGTAGAGCTCTGCAAGAGGCGAGAACAAACGCGGCGCGAGCAACCGAAAACGCTCGCAGGAGCGTGCCTCGATGAGCGCGGCTACGAGCAGCAGGTCGAGCTTGCGGCCCGGATTCGCCGTGCGCAGCAAGGCGCGCAGCCCCACGCCGTAGCGGCCCGGCTTGCGCCGCTCAAAACGCACGCCAAGCTCGTGCATAACGCTCTGGACCTGCTCGAAATGCCGGAGTTCCTCGCGGGCGATCCTCGACAGCGCGGCGCAGAGCGGGCGGTCCTCCGGATAGGTGAAGATCAGCGAGAGTGCCGTGGAGGCCGCCTTCTTCTCACAGCTCGCGTGATCGAGCAGCAACTCGGGCCAGCGCTCGACCGCAACGTCCACCCACGCCGCCGGCGTGGGCGCGAGCAGGATCGCGCCGAGCCCTGAACTCTCGCTGCGACTCGCGGGACGATGCGCCGGGCGCGTCACTGTCGCGGTCCCTGAAGGCCTCACGCGACCCGTTCGGCCGCGTAGAGATTCTCGAGCGCCTGCTGCAGCGCCGCCGCGGCCGCGGCGGCGGACTCAAAGCGGTCCGCCGGAGACTTGGCGAGCAGCTTCTCGAGGAGCGGCTGAAGCTTCGCGAGCGCCTCGGGCAGCACGGGCACGGGCGCCTTGCGATGCAGATAGATGATCGCCATGGGATTCTCGGCCGTGTACGGTTTGTGGCCGCTCAGCATCTCGAAGAGGATCACGCCGAGGCTGTACAGGTCGCTGCGCGCGTCGATCGGCTCCGCGTGTCCCTGCTCGGGACTCATGTAGTGCGGCGTGCCGCAGATGAGGTTGTGATCCGTCACGTCGAGCGGCAGCGCCGTGCGCTGGGAAAGACCGAAATCGATCAAGGCGAGCGAGCCATCATCGCGCAGCATCACGTTACCCGGCTTTAGATCCCGGTGCAGGACGCCGGCCTCGTGGACGGCCTGCAGTGCGCACGCGAGCTGCAGCGCGAGCCTCAAGGCATCCTGAGACGTGACGCCGGCGCGGATCCGCTTGCTGAGATTGCCTTGGCGGAAGTACTCCATCACGAGGTAGGCATGCTCGTCGCTCACGCCGAGGTCGAAGAGGCGCACGATGCAGGGGGCCTGGATCCGCTGCACGATCTCGTGCTCCTGGAGGAATCGCTTGAACGTGTGATCGAGCGCATTCTCCTCGAGCCGGTCGCGGGCGACCTTGATCACGACGAGCGCGGGATCGACCTCGCTCTCCGCAAGATAGAGCTCCGAGATGTGACCTTTCGCCAGGCCGCGTACCCGGCGATATCCGGGAATGCGCGCGCCGCTGAATTGAAAGGAGTCGAGATCTGCGGCCGCGCGCTCCGCGCGCGCGCGCGCCTGACGCTCGGCCGCCTGCGTGATGGCCTCGATCAGCGCGTCGTGGCCGATCTTCTCCTTGCCGAGCACGGCGGCGGCCCCCAGTGCACGGCCGCGGCGCTCCATCCCCTCGTCGCGAAGCCTCCCCAAAAGCACGATCGGCGCGAATCCGCCGCGCTGCGCGAGATCCTCGAGCCACTCGAGGGCGTGCGCACCGCCGAGCAGCACTGCATCGAATCCATTCGCGCGGATCTCGGGCGCGAGGGCACCGCGGGCTTGCGGATCGTATTCGACGCAGGTCGCCTGCGGCCACCGGCACGTCACGTGGTGCCGCAGCAGCGCTCGGTACTGGGAGTCCTCGTCGATGATCAAGAGCCGCATGGTGCCGCCGCGCCTCAGGAGCTCCGAGGCGCCGGGTGAGTGTCAAGCCAAGAGCGGGCCGCGGCCTTCGAGAGCTTGAGGCCGACGATCAGATCGCCGACGTTCGTGCCGGTCGGTCCCGTGTGCACCAGATCGCCGGCCGCGGCGAGGGCCGCACCGGAGTCCGCTCGACGCAGGCAATCCTCCACATCCAGTCCGGCGCTGGCGGCCCGAGCACAGGTGCCGCCGTCCACCAGCGCACCGGCATCGACGGTGGGACCGTCCGTGCCATCCGTCCCCGCGGCGAGCAGAAACAAGTCCTCGTAGCCGGCGATGAGCCGCGCCGCCTCGAGCGCAAAGTGTTGGTTGCGGCCGCCGTGCCCTGGACGCTCGGGGAGCGTGAGCACCGACTCCCCGCCCCAGGCTCTCAGCTCGCTCGGGCCGAGAGCCAGCTCGTGGGCGAAGCGCACGGCAAGAAGCCCCACGTGGCCTCCGAAGCGCTCGAGCTGCACGTGCGCCTTCAGTCCCGCAGCCCGCGCGCGAACGGCGCTCAGCGCTTCACCGAGAGAGGCGACCACGACCCGCTCGACATCGTCCACACCTGCAGCGCGTCCCTCCGACGCGGTCGCGGCGTGTCCCTCCGGCACAGGCGCAGGGCCGAGCAGCCCCGAGCCGATGACCGCCGGATCGTCATCGGGCACGTCGGAGATGAACAGGGCGAGCGCGCCCCGCCCGGCGAGCAGGGCGGCGAGGCGTCCGCCCTTGATGAGGGAAATCTGTCGGCGGAGAGCGTTGAGCTCCTCGATGGAGAGACCGCTCGCGAGCCCCTGCGCGTTGAGGCGCTGCAGCGCTTGCAGGCTCGCGCCGGGCGCGAGCACCTCGACGAGGCTCGAGGCGCCTCCGGAGATGAGACACAGGGGCCTCACGCCGGGCGGCATCTCCGCCACGTAGGTGAGAAGTCGCGCCCCCGCATCGAGCGAGCGTCCATCCGGTACCGGATGGCTGCTCTCCCGGATCTCGACCCCCGGAAGCATGCGCGCCTCGGGGTCCACGTGGCCTTCCTTCGTGATGAGCAGCACTCGCTCGAGCGCCGCGCCGAGAGCATCGCCCGCCCCGAGCGCCATGCGGGAGGCCGCCTTGCCGATCGCCATGGCCCAGATCCGCTCGGTGCCCGCCAAACCCCGCCGCTCCAAGGCTTGCCGCGTGCGCAGCCGCCCGTCCACGGCGGCAAGCGCCGCGCGCAGCAGCTCGAGCAGGATCTGGCGGCGTGGCTCCTCGCGGGTAGCCACTTCAGGAGCCGTGCACAACCCTCAAGGGTGTGCGCCGTCCGGCGCTGCGACGTGCCTTGGCTTCATCCGAGCGCTCGAGCTGCAGCCGCTGCAGGTACTCGCGCGTCACATCGCCGGTGACGTACTCCCCCGAGAAGCACGAGGTGTCGAACTCGGTAATCGCGGCGTCATCGTGGCGGCAGGCTGCGACCAGATCGTCGAGGTCCTGGTAGATCAGCCAGTCCGCACCGATGAAGCCGCGGATCTCCTCGAGGCTGCGGCCGCTCGCGATGAGCTCGCTCGCCGCGGGCATGTCGATGCCGTAGACGTTCGGAAAGCGCACGGGCGGCGCCGCGGAGGCGAAGTAGACCTTCTTCGCGCCGGCCTCGCGCGCGAGCTCGATGATCTGCGCGGAGGTCGTGCCGCGCACGATCGAGTCGTCCACCAGCAGCACGTCCTTGCCGCGGAACTCGAAGTCGATCGCGTTCAGCTTGCGGCGCACGGACCGCTGGCGCATGTCCTGGCCCGGCATGATGAACGTGCGGCCGATGTAGCGGTTCTTGGTGAACCCCTCGCGGTACTTGAGGCCGAGCCGCTGCGCGACCTGCAGCGCGCTCGTGCGGCTGGTGTCGGGGATGGGGATGACCACGTCGATGTCGTGGTCGGGCCGCTCGCGCAGGATCTTCTCGGCAAGCCGGTCGCCCATGCGCATCCGGGCCCGGTAGACGGAGATGTTGTCGATGATCGAGTCCGGCCGCGCGAAATAGACGTACTCGAAGATGCAGGGAGTGTGCCGCACGGTCGCAACGCATTGCTGCGAATGCAAGTGCCCCTGCTCGTCGATGAAGACCGCCTCGCCGGGTCCGATGTTGCGGACCAGCTTGAACGCGAGCATGTCGAGCGCGACGTTCTCGGAGGCGAGCATCCACTCGGTGCCCTTCGGCGTCTCGCGCTGGCCGAGCACGAGCGGCCGGATGCCGTTCGGGTCTCGAAAGCCGATGATGCCGTGGCCGATGATCATGGCGACCACCGCATAGCCGCCGCGGCAGCGGCGGTACAGCGCGCTCAGAGCCGCGAACACGTCGCCCGCCGTGACGCGCAATGTGCCGATGCGCTGCAGCTCCGAGGCCAACACGTTGAGCAGCACTTCCGAGTCGGAGGTCGTGTTGAGATGCCGGCGATCCTCGCGCGTCAGCACCTCGGCGAGCTCGACCGCGTTGGTGAGATTGCCGTTGTGCGCCAGGCAGATGCCGTAGGGCGCATTGACGTAGAACGGCTGCGCTTCCGAGGCGCTGTCGCATCCGGCCGTCGGATAGCGCACGTGGCCGATGCCGACGTTACCGCGGAGCTCGACCATGTCAGGCTGCTGGAACGCGTCGCGTACGAGTCCGCTGCCCTTGCGCACGTACAGCTCGCCTTCGCTCTCCGTTGCGATTCCGGCGGCATCCTGGCCGCGATGCTGCAGAACGGTCAACGCATCATAGAGGCGCTGGTTGGCAGGGCTCTTTCCGACGATGCCGACGATTCCGCACATGGCCGCCCCTCTACCCCTAGCTCATCGACCGCACGACGCTCGCGATGTCCTCGCCGTACGGGATGAGTATCGACTTGCGCCACCAGCGCTCCCCGTCGAGCTTGAGCGTCTGGCAAAAGATGACCAGCACGCCGAGGATCACCAGACCGCGCAGCAGGCCGAACACGAAGCCCATGAAACGATCCATGCTGCTGAAAAGCGAGAGCCGTATGAGGTGGCCGGCGATCGCACCGATTCCTGCCCCGAGCAGCAAGACGGCGAACAGCAGTATCGCCCGCGCCGCCCATAGCCGCACCTCCGGCCCCGCGGCGAGCAGCCCCCCGAGGTAAGGCTCGAGGTGCCCGCTCAGGTGCCAGGCGATCAGCACGGCCACGATCCAGGAAATGAGGGCGATGACCTCTCGTAACAAGCCGCGAGCGAGGCCAACGAGGGCCGAGATGACGATGAGTGCGGCGATCCAGTAATCGACGGCGGTCATGAAGGCGAGAGGCCCCCTATCCCGTGCGGCGCGCGGATTGTACTAGAGCGCCGGGAGCGACGCCTGTGCGGCGCTCCGAAGTTCAAGGGGTGGCAGGTCATGCTGTCCCGGAACAGGACGTTAAGCCCAAGGAGCGCCGCTCGAGCTCCTCCCTCCCGTTTTGTCGTAACGCAGCATGGCTGCCCACCGGCACGCCTTAGGGCTGCTGAACGACCGCTGCGACACCGGCGGCGCGCAACTTGCCCGCCATGGCGAGCGCAGCCGTGCGATCCCGCTCCGGACCCACCCGGACGCGGTACCACGTCCGACCCCGACTCACGCTCTGCGAGACGAACGCGCTGAATCCCTTGCTCTTCAGTTGATGAGCGAGCCGGTCCGCGTGATCGCGACTGCCGAAGCTTCCGACCTGCACGTGCCATCCGCCTGCCGCAGACGCGGTGGCGGCGGTGGCGGTGGCGGCATGCCCGCGCTTCGACGATGCGGAGGAGGTTACGCGCTCGTGTTTCGGCGATGCCGTGGCGATCGCGCGATCGCGCTTCGGCAATGCCGTGGCGGGGGGCTTGCGGTGCGCGGCCTGCGCCGCCGGTTCGGTCTGTGGCTCCGGCTTTGTCTGCGGGGGCGCCGAGGCAGGCTCTTGCGCTGCCGGTTGAGGGGACTCCGCGGCCGCGTGGACGGTCGGCTCGGCCTGCGCAGTGCTGGCCGGCCCTGCCTGCGCTGCGCTGGCCGGTCCTATCTCCGCTGCGCTGGCCGGCTCACCCGCTGCGGCCGGTTGCGCAGCCGTGACCGGCGGCACTCCGACCTGACTGCCGGGACCCTCGCTCAGCTGCACCGTGTAGGAGCGCATCGGCGGCTCGCCGGCCGCCGCGGCCGGGCGTAGAGCAGATTGCCGAGGTCCCGAGAGAAGCTCCGGGACCACCAGCACAACCAGCGCCACCAAGATCACCGCGCCGGTCAATCGCTCTTTTGCTCGGATCTCCACCTGGGTGCGTTGAATGACGCTTTCAAACGAACTCGCGGACGGTGCTCGTCACGGACACCGAGTATAGCCCAGCCACTGAAGGGCCGAGGCGACCGTCGCAAACGAGCCGAACACCACGACTCGATCTGCACGGCGCGCGCGAGCGCGCGCCAGCTCGCAGCCTTCCCTGACCGATTCGGCGAGCAGCGGCGCCCGCACCGTTGCGTTGAGACGTCCTGCGAGCTCCGCGGCTGTCGAGCCCCGCGTCCCGGGTACTCCGCACACGATCCACTCGTCGATGACCGGCTCGAGCACCCGCCCCACCGCCTCGACATCCTTGTCGCGAAGGATGCTGCACACTGCGCGGGTCTTCCCGGAGACCGGACGGGCACGGAGGCTCTCGGCCAGCACGACCGCCGCAGGCTCGTTGTGCGCCACATCGAGAATCCATTCGATCTCGGCCCGCCGCAGAATTTGAAATCTCCCGGGCAAGAGTGCGCCCTGCAGCGCCTGGATGATCCACTCGCGGGCGAGCGGACGCGATCCGGGCAGCGCCTCGTAGGCGGCAAGTGCCGTCGCCGCGTTGCGGAATTGAATGGCACCCGCAAGCGCCGGCCGTGGCAACTCCTCGAAGGACGCGCGCAGCCCGCGGTAGGTCCAGCGCTCCGCGCCGGTGGCCCCGCTGCGTCCAACGTCCCTATCCGCCGCGTCGCCGCCCGCGACACTCCAATCGAAGTCTCGCTGGGCGATGAGGGGACGCGCGTGCAACCGCTCGATGGCGGCAAAGACGCTGTGCGGCATCTCGGCCGTGCCGAGCACGGCCGGACGGTCCTCCCGGAAGATGCCCGCCTTCTCGGTTCCAATCGCATCGAGCGTATCGCCCAGCCAGTCGCGATGGTCGAGCCCGACGGAGCAGAGCACCGCCACGTCGGCATCGAGGACGTTGGTTGCATCGAGCCGCCCTCCGAGGCCGACCTCGAGGACTGCTACATCGACCTGGGCGTCCGCGAAGATCTGAAGCGCCGCAAGCGTGTTGTACTCGAAGAAGGTGAGCGTCGTGGCGCCCCGCGACCGCTCGATGCGCTCGAACGCGCCGACGAGCTCGGCGTCGGTCGCCTGCCTCCCCTCGACCCGCACGCGCTCGTTGTAGTGGAGCAGATGCGGCGAGGTGAAGCTTCCGGTGCGATAACCCGCGGCGCGGAATATCCCATCCAGGTAGGTGACCACGGAGCCTTTGCCGTTCGTCCCGGCGACCGTGACGACGCGGTAAGCGGGACTCGTGAGTCCGAGCGCTCCGGCGACGACCGCCACGCGCTCGAGCCCCAGGTCGATGCTGCGGACGTGAACGGACTCCTGCCGCTCGAGCCACTCCGCCAGATTCATGCGGTCCGGCTCACGCCGCGATGGGCGAAAGCTTCAGCAAGACCCGCAGCAGTGCCGCAATACGGTCGCGCATGTCGCGGCGGTCGACGATCATGTCGAGCGCGCCGTGCTCGAGCTGGAATTCACTGCGCTGAAATCCCTCGGGCAGCGTCTCGCGCATGGTCTGCTGGATGACGCGCGGCCCGGTGAAGCCGATCAGCGCGCGCGGCTCGGCAAGATTGAGATCGCCAAGCATGGCGAGGCTCGCCGACACGCCGCCCGTCGTCGGATCCGTGAGCACCGAGATGTAGGGCACGCGAGCCTCGGCAAGCCGCGCGAGCGCCGCGCTCGTCTTGGCCATCTGCTGGAGCGAGAACATCGCCTCTTGCATTCGAGCTCCACCGCTCGAGGAGAAGCAGACGAGCGGGCAGGCATGCTCGATGCAGTAGTCCACGGCGCGCTTGAAACGCTCCCCGACCACCGAGCCCATCGTGCCGGCGAGGAATTGAAACTCGAACGCGCAAGCGACGATCGGCAGCCCATGCAGCTGCCCGGCCAGCACGACCAGCGCGTCCTTCTCGCCGGTCGCCTTTTGCGCCTGGGTGAGCCGGTCCTTGTAGCGCTTGTTGTCGCGAAACTTGAGCGCATCCTCCGGGGCGATGTCGGCGCCGATCTCGACGTGCTCGCCGGGATCGAGGAAGTGGACGAGCCGCTCGCGAGCGCCGATGCGCATGTGGTTGCTGCACTTCGGGCAAACGTACAGGTTACGCTTGAGCTCCGTGCGGTAGAGCACCGCATCGCAGGCTGGACACTTGATCCACAGCCCCTCGGGGACCGAGCGCGTGCGGCGCTCGGTCTTGATGCGCGAGGGCATGATCTTCTCGAACCACGACATGCGTCCGTCCCACTCAGCTGAAGCGCGGAAGACCCGGGATCATAGCCCAGGAGGACTCGGGCTTGTCCGGCAATGCGAACTCGGAGGGGTAGCGGACACTCCAGAGGTACAGGCCATGGGGCGGAGCCGTCGGCGCGCCTCGCGTGCGGTCGCGGGACTCGAGCACCTCGCGCGCCCACTCCGGAGCGGCCTCTCCGCGCCCCACCGCGATCAGCAAGCCGGCGATGTTGCGCACCATGTGATGCAGGAAGGCGTTGGCGCGCGCGCGGATCACGACCCAGTCGCCCTGCCGCTCCACCGCCAGCTCGTGCAGACGGCGGACGGGCGTGCGCGCCTGGCATTCGGCCGCCCGGAAGGCGCTGAAGTCGTGCTCGCCGAGCAGCGCACACGCCGCCTCACCCATGCGCTCCTCATCGAGCCGCCGGTGAATCACGATCGCCCGTCCCGCCGCGAGTGCAGAGCGCGCGTCGCGATTGCAGATGAGGTAGCAGTAGGTGCGGCTCTCGGCGCGGTGGCGCGCATGGAATTGCGCCGACACCTCCTGCGCCCAAGTCACGCTCACATCCGGCGGGAGATTCGTGTTGGCGCCGAGCGTCCAGCCCCGCGGCGTGCGAACGGCGTCGGCATCGAAGTGGGCGACCTGCCCCACCGCATGCACGCCCGCATCGGTGCGGCCCGCGCAGGTGACGGCGACGGGTTGCGCGGCGACGTGAGCCAGCGCGACCTCGACCACACCCTGAACGGTCGCAAGGCCGGCCTGGGCTTGCCAGCCCGCATACCTTCCGCCGTGGTACTCGAGTCCGATCGCGATCCGCGGCATCAGCCGGGGGTCATCAGCCGGGCAAAGAAGCGATCAGCCGCTCGGCCTCTTGCCGCTGTGCGACCGATCCCTCGGTCAAGACCTCCTCGAGGATGTTGCGCGCGCCTTCGGGATCGCCCATGTCCATATAAGCCCGTGCGAGGTCGAGCTTGGTGCCGACCTCGCTCATGGTCACCGGCTCGAGCTCCGGAAGCGCCAGATCATCCGCCTGGAGCCGCTGAGTCGCGGCAAATACCGCATCGGGGACCGTTGCAGTGCCGACGTCGAGATCCACGCTACCGGAGCCGTTCGCCGCCTTGGGGGGGGCTTCGGGCTCGCCAACCTCGAAGTCGAGAGTGCTCGTGGACTTGAGCGCGGCCAAGCGAGAGGTGTCGGCAGCGTCGCCGGACGCCGGAGCGGACTTCAGGGCCGGCATGGCGCCCGTGCCTTCGGCGAACGGGTCGTCATCGAAGTGCCAGCTCCCCGTCTCCGAGACTTTGAGCTCGCCGTCGCTCGACGTGGCCCGCTGCTCGGCGGTCTCCATCAATCGGCGGGAGTGCTCGTCGACACCGGCGACGAGCGTCGGCGCATCGGGACTCGCGCTGAGCAGGGGCTCGCTCGAGCCGTTCGAGGACGACTCGGGCGATGCGGAGGCGCCCTCATGGAGCGCGTGCAGGTCGAGGCCGAGATCGTCGAGCGCAAGCTCGGTCGTGTGCTCGGAGCTCGTCCCAGCCTTCAGCGCCATCGCAACCTTCTGGCGAATGGTGGGATTGTCTCCGGACTGCAGTGCCGGCCGCTCGACCGTCGGCCCTTCCTGATTGAGCTCCGCGGGATTCCAGGAATCGCGCTCGAGAGTCGTCGTCATCTCGCGGGTGCTCGCTGTGGCATCCCGCGCGGCGGCGGCGGCCATCTCGCGCGTGCTTCCGGTCATCTCGCGAGTGGCGGTGACGCCCGTGTCGACGTTCCGGTTGATGCGGCGAGTCGCCAGGGCGGCCTCTTGCTCGGCAGTCGCGTCCTCGGGCAGCACCAGACTGTCATCGAGCGCGAGATTCTTGTCGGTCGCCTGCTGCGCCGCCGCCTCGGCGACGGGGTCGCGCTCGCCGATGGCCGTGCCGATGTCGAGATCCACGCCTTGCTGCGAACCCGTGGCCAGGTCTCCGCCCTGCACGTCGAAATCCACGCGGTGCTGACCCCCTTCGAGATCGAGGTCCACACCGCCGGCTGCCGCCCCGCTCACCGCGGCTCCGCCCTCGAAGAGCGGATCTTCGGGCGCAAGCTGCTTGCCCATGATCACGATCTTCTCCCACTCGCCCGGCGCAGCCTGGGCCCGCGTCTCCGCGAGCTCACGCGCCGTGAGCAGGAACTGCTCTTTGTTCCCCCAGACGAAGAAGACCTCGAGCAGCTTCAGCTTCAGATCGCGACGCTCGGGATCGCGCTGGATGGCGATGCGCACCAGATCGGCGGCCTGGTCGTAAAGACCATAGGCCATGTGGAAGTCCGCCTCGGCCAGCGGATCGCCCTGGTCGAGATTGATGGCCGTCTCGCCGGTGATGCTGTCGTCGGCTTCGACGTGCCGCGCCGCTGGAGCGGGAGGCGCCGCGCCCTCCAGGCGAGGCCGCTCGTGGCTGCCCGTCTCCTCCACGAGGAAGCTGCTCTCGCGGATCGGTGCGAGCTGCGGCTCCGTGAGTCCCGCATCCCGGCCGGTGTGCGTCGTGGCCTCGGCCCCTGCCTCGGCCAGACGGCCGAGCGAGTCGTCGAATCCCGCCTTTCTGCGTGAGGACCAGCTGCGCAGGCCGAAATAAGCGAGCACGGCCGCAATCGCAAGCGCGATCACCCACCACAGGCTCTTCAACGTGTCGAGCCACGAGCCGACGAGGGACACCGGCGCGCGATGACTGACGACTGCAGGCCGCCTGACGGGCCGATGCACGGCAGGCTGCTTGGCCGCAGGGACAGGCGCCGATGCCGGCGGCTGGACCGCGGCAGGAGGCTGCACGGCTGCAGCAGGCGGCTGCGCGGCCGCCGGAGGCTGCACGGGCGGGGACGCGGTCTGCGGCGTCTGAGACGGCTGGGTCTGAGTGGCCTCGGCACCGGCCGAGGTCGCCGCGGCGCCCTGGCGAGCGGCGAGCTGCGCCTGCAGCTGCTGCAGCTCGGCATTGCGCATGTCGAGCAGCCGGCGGGAGCTCGCGAGCTGCTCCTGCAAAGACTGCACCTCGCCCTGCAGCTGCTGCACGCTCTGGCTCGTGGAGCCGGCAGCCTCGGTGCTGGCGTTCGCCGATGCGCCGGGCGATCGGCCGGGCACCACGAGACGCAGGCGGCCGGACTGTGCCGCGGAACTCGCCCCGTTCCCACTCTCGCTGCGCCACGCGACGTACTGGCGATGCACCTCCGCCGCAGCGTCCGACGGCGAGATCGCATCGACGGCCGACGTGCTCGGGATGCGCAGCACGGCGCCCGCTCGCAGCCAGTTCATGTTGTGATCGAATGCGCCCGGATTCACCTCGTAGGTCGCAACCATCCAGCGCCGCTCGTCGGCTCGGGTGCTTCCTGCATACTGCGACGCGATGCGCGACAGCGTGTCGCCTTTGTGGACTTCGTAAGAGCTCGCAGCCGGCGCTGCGCCTGTGGTGGATGAGGATGCGGCGGGCGAAGCGGACGGCGCGGTCGCAGCAGGCGGCGGCGCGCTCGGAGTTGCCGCCTCAGCGGGCGGC
>JASHTA010000426.1 GCA_030040795.1 Gammaproteobacteria bacterium
CCGACGGCGATCCTGGGCAAGGGCTGCGGGAAGCTCAAAGGCGGACAGCATCTGGTCTATCCCGAGCACACCCCGGTCGCGAATGTATGGCTGACGCTGCTCGACCGCGCCGGCGTGCCGATGAAGCACGTCGGCGACAGCGCCGGTGAGATCTCGGAGATCTGATTCATGAGAGGAGGGCACGGCATCCGTTCGGCGCGCTCACCGGCGCGCGCAGCGCTGCGCGGCGGGACGCTCGGATGGGCGGCCGCGGCGGTGGTGCTGAGTCTGGCCGCCGCGAGCACGGCTTTCGCGCAGCGGGGAGGCGGCGGCTCGAGCCTGTACGCGGATCCCGCCTCCTCGAATGCTCCCCGGGCGGCGCAAAGCGCCGTGCCGCCGAGCGGACCGATCGTCGACGTGCGCGACAATGCAACACCGCCGCTCGTCCAGGCGGCCGAGAATCAGCAGCCGGACCTCGCGCTTCGACTCCTCGCTCAGGGCGCCGATGCGAATGCCGCCGCGCCCGACGGAACGACCGCGCTCATGTGGGCCATTCACTACGGGGAGGTGCCTCTGGTCGACCGGCTCCTCGAGGCGCATGCGAACGTGCGCGCGATCAATGCGTATGGCGCAACGCCCATGTCCGAGGCGGCGACCTTCGGAGATACGGCGGTCGTCGAGAAGCTCGTGAGAGCCGGTGCCAGCGTCGAATCCGCGAATGCGGACGGCCAGACCGCGCTGATGATCCTCGCGCGTACCGATAACGTCGAGGCGGCCCGCTTCCTCATTCGCCACGGCGCGAGCGTCAACGCCCGAGAGAAGCTCATGGGCCAGACGGCGCTCGACTGGGCTGCGGCGCGCAGCGAGCCCGACATGGTAAGGCTCCTGCTGAGCTATCACGCCAATCCTAATGTGCGCTCGGAGTTCGACACCGACCGGCGGCAGATCACCTCCGAGCCGCGTATCCAGGCGCGGCCGACCGGAGGATTCACGCCGCTCATTTACGCGGCACGGGCCGGGTGCATCGCCTGCGCGAAGGCTCTGATCGAGGGTGGCGCGGACATCAATATGACCGACCCGGACGGGGAGACGCCGCTTCTCATCGCGACGGAGAACTTTCACTTCGATTTGGCGGCGTACCTGCTCAAGAAGGGGGCGAACCCCAACCGCTGGGACTGGTGGGGGCGCACGCCGCTCTATGCCGCCGTGGATCTCAATACGCTGCCCTACGGTGGGCGGCCGGATCACGTCTCGCTCGATAACACCACGGCCCTGCAGATGATCGGGCTGCTGCTCGATGCCGGCGCGAACCCCAATGCGCAGCTGAAGCTCTTTCCGCCTTATCGGTCGCTTGGCGCGGACAGAGGCGGCGACTCGCTGCTCTCGACGGGCACCACGCCGCTGCTTCGTGCGGCCAAGGCGGGCGATGCGGCGGCCGTACGGCTTCTGGTCGCGCACGGCGCCAATGTGGCCCTGCCGACCGAGCGCGGTACGACGCCTCTGATGGCCGCCGCAGGTCTCGGCACGACCGGCGTCGACACGCGGGGCAAGTACAAGACCGAGCAGGAGGCGGTCGCTACGATCGACTTGCTCGTCGCGGCAGGCGCGAACGTCAATCAGACCGATGGCAGGGGTGAGACGGCGCTGTTCGGCGCGGCTTCTTTCGGCTGGAACGATGTGGTGCGCTGTCTCGTCACGCATCATGCCGATGTGACCATCAAGGACGACCGGGGCATGACGCCCGTCGATGCAGCCATGGGCCGGACTTCGCTCTTCCGGCGCGGGACTCCCGATGTGCACCCGGACACCGTGAATCTGCTGAGGCAGCTGATGATCGCGAGCAACACCAACGCCCCGGGCGCCAGCCCGTTGCATCGAGCCCTGTAGCCCTATGAACCGTGAATCGAATAACGCCCCGGCAGAGGCCGGGGTGCGGGCCGGTGCGGCCCTGGATGCGCCCCGAGCCGCTTCCGTGGACGCGGGCGCGACCACGGTGGTGGTGGACGCGAGCGGGAAGCGGCTGGTCTGGGACCTTCCCCTTCGGGCCTTTCACTGGCTGTTCGCGGCGAGCATCCTCGCCTCATGGGCCACGGCGACGGCCGGCTTCAACTGGATGCAGTGGCACATCCGCTTGGGCAAATGGATGATCGGGCTGCTCTCGTTTCGCGTCATCTGGGGCTTCGTCGGGCCGCGCCACGCGCGTTTCACGAGCTTCCTCAGCGGTCCTCGCACGATGTGGCGCTATGCGAAGGGGCTCACCGGACGGGGAGAGCCCGTCCACACCGTCGGCCACAACCCGCTCGGCGGCGTGATGGTCATCATCATGCTGCTGCTCGTCGCGTTTCAGGTCTCAACGGGACTGTTCGCGACGGACGATATCGCCTGGCAGGGTCCGTACTACCCGGCGGTGAGCAGCGCGACGGCCCACTACCTCACGCGCTTGCACCACTTGAATTTCAACTTGATTTGGGCGGCGATCGCCCTGCATGTGGGCGCCATCGCCTACTATGATTTCATCAAGAGGCAGCACCTCGTCCCCGCGATGGTGACGGGCTGGAAGCCCGCGGAGGCCGTGCCGGAGGGGCAAGCGATCAAGAGCTCCGAGCTCGTGAAGGCGCTGATCGTGATGGTGGTGTGCGTGGGAATCGTCTATGCGGTGCTGAGTGGAGCGCCCCACGTCTCGCCCACCTCGCTCAACTTCGACTAGAGAAACGCCGGGACTCGAGAGAAACGCCGGCTCGGCAGGAGCGGGCACCGGGCGCACGCCCGAGCGGGCGGCGCCCGGCCGACCGGTTGAGGTTACTTGCTGCGGAACTCGTCGTGGCAGGCGCCGCAGGCCTTGCCCACGGCGATGGCCGCTTGCTTCGTCGCATCGGCATCGCCCGACTTGGCCGCGCTCTCGAGATTCACCGCGGCGTCGTGAAGGTCCTTCGCCTTCTGATTGAAATCCGCCTGGTTGGTCCAGATTCCATCGAGCGCCCGGGTCATGATGTGGAATTTCCGTGTATCGAATTTGAATACATCGGGAATCATGGACGACGTCATCTGAATGCGCTGGGCTGCGGTCTCGGCTGCCGTCGCATCGAAGGGGGCACCTTTCAGAAAGGCGCCCATCGGAAGGTACGCGTACGACTGCACGTCGAACACCGCCTTGCGAAGCTTGACGGCCGCCTGCGCCTGCGCTTCCGGATTTGCCGGCCCACTCTGCGCGCGGCCGACGGACACCACTGCCAAGGAGCACAGCGCCGCCAGTCCCAACTTAGAAACACCGTTCATCTTGCGAGTCTCCCCTTCACGTGGGTGATGCGGGCAAGTGTAGCAGAGGTGCCGCCGACAGCGAGATACCCGTGTACCCCTGCCGCGGAAAAACGCCGAAAAAGTGGATCGGTCGTGCGCGGAAAGCGCGCTTACACTGCGCGTGCCGCGCCGTTCGCGTAGGTCACGACGTGCGGCGGCGAGGCGATCTCCCGATCCCAGTATGGGGTCTCGGGCCCGAAGATGCCGACCAGATAATCGACGAATGCGCGGACCTTGATCGGAACCAGGCGGCGCCCGGAGTAGACGGCATACACGGCCACGTCGGATGCGCCGCTGTAGGCGGGCATGACGCGCTTGAGCGTGCCGCGCTTGAGCTCGCCGCTCACGTCCCACGTGGACCGGAAGCCGATGCCGAGCCCGCTTACGACGGCCTCGCGCACGACCTCGCTCGAGTTGGTTTGCAGGACGCTCTGCGGCTTGAAGGAGACCGGACCCTCGGGGCCCTCGAGCCGCCAGGTGATCTGCGGGCCTGCCGAGAGCAGCCGGTGATGACTGAGGTCGGCGAGATCCCACGGCTCCCCGTGCTGCTCGAGGTATTCGGGGGAGGCGCACAGCACACGGCGGTTGGGCGCGAGGCGCCGGGCGACCAGGCTGGAATCCGGGAGAGTGCCGATGCGAATCGCGAGATCGAAGCTCCCGGCGACGAGATCCACGTAGTCGTCGTTGAGATCGACGAGCAAACGAAGATCGGGATACAGGTTGAGGAACGCCTTGAGGCGCGGCGCCACGTGCAGGCGCCCGAAGGC
>JASHTA010000427.1 GCA_030040795.1 Gammaproteobacteria bacterium
GCGATGTCCGACATGTTCGTGGCCGCCGTCTGCGCCGCGCGCGAGGAGTTGCTCGTCACCACGCCTTACTTCGCGCCGGACGAAGCACTGCTCCGGGCGTTGTGCGCGGCACCGCGGCGCGGGGTCCATACCCAGATCGTGTTCCCCTCGCGCAATAACTCATGGCTGGTCGGCAGCGCCTGTCGCAGCACGTACACGGACCTGCTTGCCAGTGGGGTGGCGGTCTACGAATACCCGCTCGGGTTGCTGCATACCAAGTCGATCACCCTCGACGGCGAGATCGCGCTGGTCGGGTCGGCCAATATGGATCGTCGCAGCCTGGAGCTGAACTACGAGAACAACCTGCTGATCGCCGACCGCGATACCACCGCTACGGTCCGCCGGCGGCAGCTCGGCTATCTGGCGGTCGCGCACCCGGTCACCGTCGATGCCGTTCGCGCGTGGCCGTTCCGCAAACGCCTGGTTCAAAATGCCGTGGCCATGATGGCGCCGGTCCTGTGAACCTGACCCGCAACAGCCGACTGCCACTTCGAGGGCGAGCCCCCTCGGCAGGCGCGGGTGCCATCGTCGGCCGAGACTCTGTCAATCGCGACATTCGAAGCTGCTCGCGCTCTGCGGGTTGCCGCCAAGGTACTGAGCGTGCTGCGGGTACGGGCAGAGCGGGCGGCTTCGCCCGGGGAACGAGCGGCCTGTCGCGACGACGGAGTCCGGCGCACGACCCTTCTCGACCCAGGCGACGATCGCTGCGAGCATGTCGAAGCGGTCGAGCGTGGCGTCGCCCCCACCGCAGTGGCTCATGCCTGGGACGAGGAACAGCCGACTCCACTGCATGACGGTGCGCGCGCCGCCGTTGTCCGCGACCAGCCGGCGGTAGTAGTCGATCGTGTCCTTGGCGGAGAACCAGGGATCGCTCACACCGTGGTAGAAGATCAGCTTGCCCCCGTGGCCGGAGAAGGTGCTGAGATGGGTCCACCGGTCGGTGTCGCCCACACGAGAGGGGTCGTCCTCGGCCACCTGCTCGGCGGCGTCGACATCCATTCTCAGCGGCGGAGTGCCGCCCAAGGGGCCGGAGGCACCGAGCAGCAGTCCCGGGACGATGCCGGGGCCGCCGGAGGCGATCCCCGTATCGAAGAAGAAGCCGGGATAGACCTGGCGGCCGAGCGAGTCCTTCGGCCCGGCGAAGCCGCGCTTCAGCGCCGCGACCTTCTGCGCGGAAAGGCAACCTTCGCGAGCCGACCCCGACCCCGACCCCGACCCCGAGCCCGACCCAGAGCACTCGAGCGTCGCCGGATCGAAGCCGCAGCCGAGGGGGTTCTCGATGAGGCCGTCACGCAAACCGTCCTGCGCATCGCAGGCCTTGAGGATCGAGTCGACGATCAGCTTGCGCTCGGCGGGCGAGAAGGCCTTGGAACCGATGGGGCGGCCCGCCGCATCTCGAGGCGCGACCTGGTCCAGGGCCGTGAGAACCCACTTGTCGCCGAGATTGGAGAAGCCCGTGCGCATGGCAGGTGAGCCCGCGACGATGCCGTCGAAGTACGTGGGATAGCGTTGCGACATGAGCATCGCCTCGCGTCCCCCTGTCGAGCAGCCTACGAAGTAGGAGTGTGTGGCGCTGCGGCGGTAGTAGTGCGCGACGATCTGTTTGCCCACCTGCGCGACTTGGCCGATCGCCTGATAGAAGAAGTCGAGGCTCGCTTGCTGATCGGCGAGAAAGCTCGCATCGAAGGGGCCGTGGCCCTCGTGCCCCGTGTCCGTGCTCACGACGGCAAACCCGCGCGCGAGCGCGGGCGTGTCTCCACTCGCCTGAACTCCCAGGGGCTCGCCGACCGAGCCGTTGAGACCGCCTCCGCCCTGAAACAGGAAGCCGCCGTTCCACCGATCGGGTAGATTGATCGCGAACCGAATGCCGTACGGCTTTCCGTCGCGACCGGTGCGAGGGTCGATGACGCCTTCCACGCGGCAATGCGCCGGCATCGGGATCGTAATGGGCGGCGCGAACGGTATGGGTTTCGGCACACCGCTCGGAACGGTCACGGCCTGCTCGATCCTCATGTCGAAGCCGGGCACCCGGTAATGGACCAGCGCCTCGCAACTGCGCTCTGAGGCGCGCACCCCGCTCGGAGCGAGTACGGCGAGAGAGAGCAGTGGCAGCAGAGCGAGCAGCGAGAGCGGCGAATGCGGGCGCGCTCGAGCCGGGTTTGCAACGAACATAGCGGCCTCTCGTTTTCGTTTTGTCCCCGGCGGCGAGCGTAGCACGGGCGTTGGCGCGGCATTCGTGTTCGTCTCGCCTTGCACGCCCGCGCGGATGCTTCTAGAATGAACGTTCATTCACAACGGATGATTCCATGCCCATCTCTGCGCGCGCACGCGGCCTTTGTGCCGCCGCGGCGATTGCGGTCGTCCTCGCCGTCTGCGGGTGCGGCCGCCGCGCAGCAGTGCCGGCTGCGGGCGACTTTCGGCCGACCGTCACGGTCGTCACGCTCAAGGCACAGCCCATCACGCTCACGCGCGAGCTGCCGGGGCGGACGAGTGCCTACCTGGTCGCCGATGTGCGCCCGCAGGTGTCGGGCATCGTGAAACGGCGGCTGTTCACCGAGGGAAGCTTGGTCCACGCCGGCCAGGAGCTCTACGACATCGACGACTCGCTCTATCGCGCGCAGTACGACAACGCCAAGGCAGCGCTTCAGAAGGCGAAGGCCAACGAGGTCGCGGCCCACCTTGCCGCCAAGCGCGCGGCGGAGCTCGTCAAGATCGACGCGATCAGCGCGCAGGATAACGAGAACGCCACTTCCGCCGAAGGCCAGGCGGTCGCCGACGTCGCTGCGGCTCGGGCCGCGCTCGACAGCGCCGCGGTCAATCTTGCCTACGCGAGGATCACGGCGCCGATCACCGGCCGCATCGGCCGATCGTCCGTCACGGCGGGAGCGCTCGTGACCGCCGACCAGTCGGCGGCGCTCGCGACCATCCAGCAGCTCGATCCGATCTATGTCGATGTGAATCAATCGAGCGCCGACTGGCTCGCACTCAAACAGGAAGTCGACTCCGGCCGCATCCAGTCGAGCGGCGCCGGCACGCCGGCGACCATCGTGCTGGAGAACGGCGCCATCTATCCTCATCGCGGCACGCTGCAGTTCACGGATGTGACAGTCGATCCGACCACCGGCAACTTCCTCCTACGCGTGCTGGTGCCCAACCCTGACGGGCTGCTGCTGCCGGGCATGTACGTGCGCGCGGTGGTCAGCGAGGGGGTGCAGCCTCATGGCCTGCTCGTTCCGCAAGAAGGCATTCAGCACGACCCGCGCGGCAACGCCATGGCCCTCATCGTCGATGCCGCCGGCAGGATCGAGGAGCGCCACGTCGACATCAACCGTGCAGTAGGCAATCAGTGGCTGGTCAATGCCGGACTGGCGGCCGGGGACCGCGTCGTCATCTCCGGCGTGCAGAAGGTGCAGCCCGGCATGGCCGTGCAAGCGGTCGAGACCGGGTCGTAAACGCGGTCAGGACGGGGCCCTAAGCCATGTCGCTCTCGCACTTCTTCATCGATCGGCCGATCTTCGCCTGGACGGTCGCGCTGCTCATCATGCTGTTTGGCATCGTGGCCATCACGCGCTTACCCATCTCCCAGTATCCGGACATCGCCCCACCTGCGATATCGATCAGCGCCTCGTACCCCGGCGCCGACGCGCAGACCGTCGAGGATTCGGTGACCCAGATCATCGAGCAGAACATGACCGCGCTCGATGGCCTGGTCTACATGGCGTCCACGAGCGACAACGCCGGCAACGCGAGCATCACGCTCACGTTCGAGACCGGCACCAATCCCGACATCGCCCAGGTGCAGGTGCAGAACCGGCTTCAGCAAGCCGTGCCGCTGCTGCCCGAGGTGGTGCAGCAGCAAGGCATCAGCGTCGCCAAGGCGAACAACACCTTCCTGATGGCGGCGGGCTTCATCTCGTCGGACGGCAGCATCAGCGAGAGCGACATCGGCGACTACGTCGCGACGAACATCGCCGACCCCGTAAGCCGCGTGCCGGGCGTGGGCTCGATGGATCAATTCGGCTCCAAGTACGCGATGCGCATTTGGCTCAATCCCGACCGGCTCAACACCTACGGCCTCACGCCCGACGATGTGGTCGCGGCCGTGCAGGCGCAGAACGCGCAGGTCTCCGTCGGGCAGCTCGGCGGGGAGCCGGCGGTCCACGGCCAGCAGATCAACGTCACCGTTACCGCGCAGGGCCGCCTGCAGACCCCCGAGCAATTCCGCGATATCGTCCTGCGGAGCAACACCGACGGCTCGACGCTGAAGCTCGGAGATGTGGCGCGCGTGGAGCTCGGGCAGGCGGATTACAGCTACCACGTGCGCTTCAACGGCCGGCCGGCCGCGGGCGTCGGCATCCGGCTCGCGGCCGGCGCCAACGCGCTCGACACGGTGCGCAACGTCAAGGCGGAGATCGATCGCCTGAAGCCCGGCTTTCCGCGCAGCCTCGAGGCGGTGTACCCGTTCGATACGACGCCGTTCGTGCGCAAGTCGATTCACGATGTGGTCGTGACGCTGATCGAGGCCATCGTGCTCGTCTTCGTCGTGATGTTCGTGTTCCTGCAGAACATCCGCGCGACGCTCATTCCGGCGATCGCCGTTCCGGTGGTGCTGCTCGGCACCTTCGGCGTGCTCGCCCTCGCCGGGTACTCGATCAACATGCTCACGATGTTCGCGGTAGTGCTCGCGATCGGCCTGCTCGTCGACGATGCGATCGTCGTCGTGGAGAACGTGGAGCGCCTCATGACCGACGAGGGCCTCTCGCCCCGCGAGGCGACGCGCCGCTCGATGGATCAGATCACGGGCGCGCTGATCGGGATCGCGACGGTGCTCTCGGCGGTGTTCGTGCCGATGGCCTTTCTGCAGGGCTCGACCGGGGTCATCTACCGGCAGTTCTCCATCACGATCGTCTCCGCCATGATCCTCTCGGTGATCGTCGCGATCGTCGTGAGCCCCGCGCTCTGCGCGACGCTCATCAAGCCGGTCAAGAAGGGCGAGCACCACGGCCACCGGGGCTTCTTCCGCTGGTTCAACCGCACCTTCGACGAGGGCAGCCGCCGCTACCAGGGCCTGGTGGGGCGCATCGTGCGCCGGCCGGGACGCTATCTCGTGATCTATGCCGTGCTCGCCTCGCTCATGGCGCTGCTGTTCTTTCGCCTGCCGACGGCCTATTTGCCCGAGGAGGACCAAGGCACTCTCATGCTGCTCGTGCAGGGGCCGGTCAACGCGAGCCTCGAGCGCACGGAGCAGGTGCTGGCGCAAGTGCGGGATTACTTCCTCACGCACGAGCGCAACGCGGTGCGATCGATCTTTGGAATCTCCGGCTTCAGCTTCTCCGGGCGAGGCCCGAATTCCGGCATGGGCTTCATCCTGCTCAAGGACTGGAGCGAGCGTCCGGGCAAGGCCGAGAGCGCGCAAGCGATCCAGCAGCGCGCCAACCGGGCGCTCTTCGGGCTGCAGGATGCGACGGTGTTCGCGGTGGCGCCCGCCGTGGTCTCCCAGCTCGGCCAGGCCTCGGGCTTCGATTTCTTCTTGAAGGACGACCAGGATCGCGGCCATGCCGCCCTGATCGGCGCCCGCAACGAGCTACTCGGCCTGGCGGCGAAGGATCCGCTGCTCGCGAACGTCCGCCCGAGCGGCGAGGAGGATGCGCCCCAGTTCCGCATCGACATCGACGCGCAGAAAGCCGCCGCCCTCGGCGTGTCCGTTGCCGCCGTCAACGACACGCTGTCGCTCGCCTGGGGCGGCCGCTACATCGACGACTTCATCGACCGCGGCCGCGTCAAGCACGTTCTGATCGAGGCCGACGCGCCTTTCCGCATGCAGCCGGCCGACTTCGGCCGGTGGTACGTGCGCAACGCCGCCGGCTCGATGGTCTCGCTCGCCTCGCTCGTCACGACGCACTGGACCTACGGCCCACCTCAGCTCGTGCGCTTCAACGAGACGCCGGCCGTCGAGATCAACGGCGAGGCCGCGCCCGGAGTGAGCTCCGGCACCGCGATGGCGGAGATCGAGAGGCTCGTCGCGAA
>JASHTA010000428.1 GCA_030040795.1 Gammaproteobacteria bacterium
CCTTCTTCTCCCCCGAGGATCACCGCAAGGTCCTTGCCGAAGGCGACGATCGGCGGCTGACGAGCGTCGGGCGGCCGACGCTCTTCGCCCGGGTGGAGGTCATGGATGAGAACGGCGCCCTGCTGCCTGCCGAGACTCACGGCGAGATCGTCGTGAGATCGACCGCAGTGATGAAGGGCTACTACAAGAATCCCGAGGAGACCGCTCGCGCCTCGGCCCAGGGCTGGCATCACACGGGAGACATCGGCTTCAAGGATCGCGAGGGCTGGGTCTATCTCATCGACCGCAAGCGCGACATGCTGATCTCCGGCGGCTTCAACATCTTTCCCTCGGAGATCGAGAAGGCTATCGTCGCTCACCCCGCCGTTCAGGACTGCGCGGTCGTCGGCGTGCCGGATGCGGATTGGGGCGAGGCGGTCAAAGCGGTCGTCGAGCTGAAGCCGGGATCGGCCGTCGATGCCGCGGAGCTCGCCGCGTTCTGCCGGGCCCGGCTGGCCGGCTACCAGGTGCCGAAGTCGTTCGAGATCTGGCCGGAGCTGCCGCGCAGCGCCGCAGGCAAGGTTCTGCGGCGCAAGGTGCGCGAGCGCTTCTGGCAGGGGCGCGCGCGCAACATTTAGGGCGGCCGGCCGGAGCCAAGCCCGAGGTTAGACCATGTCTTTCAAGCACCTCCTGATCGATCACCGCGGCCGCGTCAGCTGGCTGTATCTCAACCGCCCGCAAGCGCTCAACGCCATCTCGTACGAATGCATGCGGGAGCTGCGCCACGCGTGGATCGATCTGCGCGATCGAGAGGAGACGCGTGTCATCGTCGTCTCCGGGAAGGGACGCGGATTCTGCGCGGGCGCGGATCTCACCGACGCTCCGAGCCCGGGCGAGGCCTCGGGACCGCAGGCGTCCTTTCTCGAGGAAGGCACGCGGATGGAGGAGGTGCTGCTCTCCATGCCGAAGCCCGTCATCGCGGCGGTGAACGGCGTGTGCTGCGGAGGCGGCCTCGAGCTCGCGATGATGTGCGACTTCATGATTGCCGCCGCCTCGGCCAAGATTGGAGACGCGCACGCGAATTTCGGCGCGCTGCCGGGGGGCGGCGCGACGGTGCGGCTGCCCCGCATCGTGGGCGTCAATTGGGCCCGCTATCTCATGTACACTGGAGAGCTGTTCCCGGCCCAGGACATGGCGGCGATCGGCCTCGTCATCCGAGTGGTGCCGGATGGGGAGCTCGAGAGCGAGGTGCAGGCGCTGGCCGAGAAGATCGCGGGCAAGAGCCCGCTCGGGCTCAAGCGCATGAAGATGCTGATCAACGATGGTCTCGACATGCCGGCGAGCCTCGCCATGAAAATGGAGAAGCTCGTCTCGGCCGAGCACATGCGCTCGGCCGACGCCGCCGAAGGTGGCCGGGCGTTCAAGGAGAAGCGCAAGCCCGAGTTTCGCGGGAACTGACCGGGAACTCACGAGGAGACTCCAGTGGATATCAAAAGCAGCGTGGCCGTCGTCACTGGCGGCGCTTCGGGTCTCGGCGAGGCAACGGCGGAGCGGCTGCTCGCCGGGGGCGGCCGGGTCGGTATCTTCGATCTCAACGAGGAGCGTGGCCGCGCGGTCGCCGGGAGGCATGCGGGACGCGCGATCTTCGCGCGCGTGGATGTCGCCGACGAAGCCTCCGTCGCCGCCGGCATCGGCGCGGTGAAGGCCGCATTCGGCGCCATCCACATCTGCGTGAGCTGCGCGGGTATTCCGGGTTTCGTGGGCCGCACCGTGAGCAAGAAGGGCCCGTTCCCGCTGGCGGAGTTCACCAAGGTGATCCAGATCAATCTTATCGGCACGTTCAACGTCGCGCGGCTCGCCGCGGCGGAGATGTTGAAGAATGAGCCGGCCGGACCGAGCGGCGAGCGCGGCGTCATCATCAATACGGCCTCGCTCGCGGCGTTCGATGGGCAAATGGGGCAGTGCGCCTATTCGGCGAGCAAGGCCGGGGTGGTCGGCCTCACGCTGCCGATGACTCGCGACTTCTCGCAGTTCGGCGTGCGGGTGTGCGCCATCGCGCCCGGCCTGTTCGAGACGCCGATGGGTGCCGGTGTGCCGCCCGAGGTGAAGGAGCGGCTCATCGGCACTCTCGAGTTTCCGAAGCGCATGGGCGCGCCATCGGAGTTCGCGGCTCTCGCCGCGCACATCGTGGAGAACGCTTACCTCAATGGCGAGGTCATTCGCATCGACGCCGGGACTCGCGCGCCGCCGCGGTGACGGGCGGCTCCGGCGGGAGAGGGCGGGGCAGGCGGAGTAAGATGCCGCAATGAGACTCGCGAGCTTTCATGCGCGGGGCCGCGACCGCCTCGGCGCGGCGCTCGTCGACGGTACGCTGATCGATCTCGCGGAGGCGGCTGCGGCTGCGGACGCCCACACGCGCGGCAACGCGGCGCTCGTCGACATGATCGCCCTGATCGAAGGCGGCGAGGCGGCGCTGAGTGCCGCGCGCAGCGCCGTGACCTATGCGCTCGCACACTCCGGCGCCGTGCCGCGATACCGCCCGGGCGAGATCCGCTGGCATCCCCCGGTGCGCCGCCCTTCCAAGCTCGTCTGCCTCGCGCTGAACAACAGCGCGAACGCCGATCGCATCCTGAGCGGCCCGAAGCACCCCGCCTCCTTCATCAAGGGATCGAACGCGCTCACCGGACACGGCGAGCCGATCGTCATCAAACCGGCCTACGGACGCTGCCACCCGGAGCCCGAACTCGCGCTGGTGATCGGCCGGCGCGCCAAGGAGATCCTCGCCGGCGAGGCGTACGGGCACGTCTTCGGGTACACCATTCACAACGACATCACCTCGCCCGTCATGCGCCGTGAGGACACCTTCCACTACCGCGCGATTCATCCGGCGAAGGACGATCCGGCGCAGGTCGAATACGTCGAGACCTGGGTCAGCTATCCGGGGCGTTACAAGGGAAGCGATACTTTCTCGCCGCTCGGTCCCTGGATCGTGACCCGCGACGAGATCGCCGATCCGCATGCGCTCACCGTGAGCTGCACGCACAAGGAAGAGCTCGTGACCGAGGACAGCACGGCGAACCTCTTCTACAAGGTGCCGGAAGTGCTGGCTTTCCTCTCGCAGTTCATGACGCTTCTGCCGGGCGATGTCGTCTCGATGGGCACGGCGCTCAAGCGCTCGGCTCCGGGCACGCGGGCAGTGCAGAATATCGAGCTCGACAAGCTCGGCGGGCCGATCTCGGTGTCGATCTCGGGCATCGGGACCTTGACGAATCCGGTCGAGATCCTTCCCGACTCTGTGAAGAGCGTCCCGTGAAGCCCTCCGAGCGCGAGTTCGCCCATCCGTCTCCGGGGACGTATCTGCTCACGGTCTCGCTCGCTCAGCAGGGCTACCGGCTGAGCTCCTTCTGCCGCAGTTTGATGAGGCCCGAGAGCCGTGCGGCTTTCAAGGCCGACGAGGAGGGCATCATGCGCGCATTCGGCCTCAGCGAGACCGAGAGGGAGATGATCCGCGCGCGCGATTGGCTCGCGATGGTGCGCTACGGCGTCAATCACTTCCTCGTGTTCCGCGTGGCCGGCACACTGGGAGTCGGTCTCACCGGCACCGCCGCTCAGATGCGAGGCGAGACGCTCGAGGAGTTCAGGCGCACTCGGCGCGTCTGGGAAGAGCGCTGATGGCGCGGATCGTCGGAGGCCTCGGCTCTCCCCACGCTCCGGCCGTCGGCGCGGCCGTCGATCGGCACGACGAGGAGACTCCCTACTGGAAGCCCCTCTTCGACGGCTACCGGCCGATGCGCGCGTGGCTCGAGCGCGCGCAGCCCGACGTGCTCATCCTCTTCTCGAACGACCACTTCACCTCGTTCTTTCTGGACGCCATCCCGACGTTCGCGATCGGGGTGGCAGGCGTTCACGAGATTGCCGATGAAGGCTGGGGGAAGCGTCCGCTTCCGCCGGTTCCGGGGGACACGGATCTCGCGTGGCACCTTTCCAAGTCCCTGGTCGACGAGGGTTTCGATCCGACGGTGTGCCACCGCATGCCGCTCGATCATGGCTGCCTCTCGCCGCTTTCCGCACTCCTCAGCTGGACGCCGCGCTGGCCGGTGCGCGTCATTCCGATTCTCGTGAACGTCCTGCACTTCCCCATCCCGACGCCGGCGCGCTGCTTCCAACTTGGGCAGGCCGTGCGCCGCGCCGCCGCGAGCTACCCGGACGATCTGAAGGTCGTCGTGCTCGGAACGGGAGGGCTCTCTCATCAGCTGACGGGCGAGCGGTTCGGCTACATCAACCCGCAGTGGGACGCGGAGTTTCTGGACAGGCTGGAGCGGGATCCGGAATCGCTCGCCGCGCTTCGCCATCAGGACTTCATCGAGCGCGGCGGCAGCGAGAGCGTCGAGGTCATCCTGTGGCTGTGCATGCGGGGCGCCCTCTCGAGGCAGGTCCGCTGCATTCACCGCAACTACTACCACGCGACGCTCACGGGGTATGCGCAAGTGATCTACGAAGACACCGAGAACGAGGTCGTGGCGCCGAGCTTGCGCGGAGCGGCGTGACGGGCATGAAAACCAGCACCGAGCGCATCCTCACGACTCACGTCGGCAGCCTGCCGCGCTCGCAGGCTGTCACGGACCAGCTCCTGAAGAAGGAGCGAGACGAGCCCTACGATCGGGCGGAGTTCGACCGGATCATGCGGCAGGCCGTGGCCGACATCGTGGCCCGGCAGGTCGCGACGGGCATCGACGTGGTGAGCGACGGCGAAACGGCCAAGATCGGCTACGCGACATACATCAAAGACAGGCTGTCGGGTTTCGGAGGCGAGAACACGGCAAAGCCGCACCTCGATCTGCGCGATCACCCGGAGCTGCGCAAGCGGATGACTGCGTTCACGGGGCCGCAGACCTTCCGGCGGCTGTGCTGCATCGGGCCGGTCGAGCTCAAGGAGCCCGACGCCGTGCGCCAGGACATCGCGCATTTCCGCGAGGCGCTCGAGCGCACGCCGGCCACCGATGCATTTCTCAACGCGGCATCGCCGGGAGTGGTGTCGTCGTTCCAGCCGAACAGGTACTACCCGACGCACGAGGCGTACGTGGATGCCGTGTCGGAGGTGATGCGCACGGAGTACGAAGCGATCGTCGCAGCAGGCTTCGTGCTGCAGGTGGACTGCCCCGATCTCGCGATGTCGCGCCATACGGGGTTCCAGGACTTGACGGAAGAGCAGTTCCTGCGGCGGGCCGAGCATCACGTCGAGGCACTCAACGCCGCGCTCAGGAACATCCCCGCGGAGTCCGTCCGCATGCACATCTGCTGGGGCAACTACGAGGGGCCGCACGACCATGACATCCCGCTCGAGCGGATCCTGCGAATCGTGCTCAAGGCGAAGCCGCAGGCCATCTCGTTCGAGGCCTCGAATCCGCGGCACGCGCACGAGTGG
>JASHTA010000429.1 GCA_030040795.1 Gammaproteobacteria bacterium
GCGCGAGCGCGGACGGCTCGACCTGCGCCTGCCCGAGCTCATCGACAGGAAGGCGCAGGCGTCCGAGCTTGGCGTCCGCAGCGAGTGCTGAGAGGAGCTCGGTCTCCGCGAGCGCCCGGCCGAGGGAGCGTCCGAACGGCGCTGCGCCTTGCGCGGCGATCAGCGTGACCGCCGACGCCCACCGGTCGCAATAGCCGGCTAGCTCGGCTCGGGTCGCAAAGGTTGCGGCGGCGAGGTCCCAGGTAGCCGTGTCCACGAGGCCGCGGGGATCCGGCCGCGCGGTATCGGGTGCCGCCCGGCCGCGTGCCACAGCGCCGTCCGCCGCGGCGCCATATGCCGCGGCGCCATATGCCGCGCTCAAGGCACGCATCAGCGGATGGGCCGGCGACCCGCTTGCGTAGCGGGTGCACTCCTCTCGCCACCACTCGAGCCGGACGTGCGCGATCTGATGATCGAGACCCGGGCGCAGGGCGGCGCGAATCTCCGCTTCGATCCCGAGCAGGGGGTCGAGCACGGCGCGCAGGCGCGGCGGCGAGTACAGCCAGGCCCAGTAGCGCGGGGAGCCTTCGGCCTCACGCCTCACGGGTGTCGTCGGGCGGTGGCTCGACGCCGGCCCCGACGCCGGCCTCGATATTGGCCTCGACGCTGGCCTTGATGCCGGCCACGGGCGTCGTCTTGCGCGCGAGCTGCTCGATCGGATCGAGCGTCTCGAGCGGGGCGTCGGTCGTCACGCCGAGCTCGGGAAAGCGGCGCGCCTGGGGCAGAACCTGCCGCTCGAGGGAGCCGACTGCGCTGTTGTAGGCCTCCACCGCGCCGCCGAGCCGCTGGCCGAGACGCGCGAGATGGGTCACGAAGTTTCCGAGACGGTGGTAGAGCTCCTGGCCGAGCTCACGGATGGTCGCCGCGTTCTGTGCCACGACCGACTGCCGCCAGCCGTACGCGACCGCCTTGAGCAGCGCGATGAGCGTCGAGGGCGTCGCGATGATCACGCTTTGCTTCAGAGCGCTGTCGAGCAGCTCGGGCCGCTCGGCGAGCGCCGCCGCGAGGAACTGGTCGCCGGGCAGGAACAGCACGGCAAACTCCGGACTGCGCTCGAACTGCGCCCAGTAGCTCTTTGCGGCAAGCTCGCGGACGCGCATCTCGACTTGCTGCGCGTGGCGCTTGAGCGCGAGCTGCCGGGCTTCCTCGCTCGGCGCCTCGAGCGCCTCGAGGTACGCATCGAGCGGGGTCTTCACATCGACCACGAGGTCGCGCGACTCGGGCATGTGGACGACGAGGTCCGGCCGCAGCGTGCCCTCCTCGGCGGCCACCTGCAGCTGCTCGGTGAAGTCGCAGTGCTCGGCCATGCCGGCGAGCTCGACGACCCGGCGCAGGGTGAGCTCACCCCAGCGCCCGCGCACCTCCGGGCGGCGCAGCGCCGTCACGAGGTTGCGCGTCTCGCGCTGCAGCTGCGCCTGGCCGCTCGTCAGAGTCTCGATCTGCGAGCGCAGCAGCGCGAAGGCATCGCGCCGCTCGCGGTCGAGCGCTTGAGCCTGCTCGGCCGTCTTCTCGAGCGCCGCTTTGATCGGCTCGACGAGCTCACGGATCGCAAGCTCCCGCTCCTTGAGCGCGCCCTGGGCGACGATCTGCTCGCGGCCGAGGGTCTCGCGCGCCATCTGCAGAAAGAGCTCGCTGTTCGCGCGAAGCGAGTCTCCGGCGAGCGCGTTGAAGGCGTTGCCGAGGCGCGTCTCGGCCTCGCGGGCGAAGGCGGCCCGCTCGGCTTCGTGCTGCGACTGCGCATCGAGGCGTACGCGGGCGCGCTCGAGCTCCAGGGACAGATCGTGGAAACGCCGCGAAGCGCGGAGCGTCGCCATGAGCGCGCCGAGCGTCGCGCCCGCAAGCAGCGCGACGACGGCAAGGAGAGCGGCGAGGCTGGCCGTGATCACGTCAAATCGTCCGTCGATGCTCGAGCACGCGCACGCGCACGCGCACGCGCGAGCCCCGAGCGCCGCAGCCAATCGAGGAGCTCGCGCGGCGATGCCACCCAGGCATCGGCCGGCCAGGTCCGCGGATTCTCCGCCGGACCAATGTAGCCGAAGCAGGCGACCACCGCTCGCATGCCGGCCGCTCGAGCGGCGAGCACGTCCCGCTCCGCGTCGCCGACGTAGACCGTCTCGGCGGGCGAGACTCCGAGCCGCTCGGCCGCGAAGAGCAGCGGCAGAGGGTGTGGTTTGCGCTCGGGCAGCCTGTCGCCGCCCACGATCACGCTGGCGCGCCGGGCGAGTCCGAGCGCCTCGAGGAGCGGCTCCGTGAGCGCCTGCGACTTGTTGGTGACGACACCCCAGGGAATGCCCTCGCGCTCGAGGTGCTCGAGCAGCTCGAGCATGCCGTCGAATGGCCGCGTGTGCACGGCGAGCGCGGTCCCATAGATCCGAAGCAGCCGGTCGCGCAGCGACAGGAGTTCGCCCTCGGAGGCCCGCGGGAAGGCGAGCCGTGTCAGGGCCAGAGCTCCGTGCGAGACGAGGTCGCGGATCCGTGCGAACTCGAGAGACTCGAGGCCCTCCTGCCGGCGCAGCTCGTTGAGCGCGTCCGCCAAGTCGCGCGCCGTGTCGAGGAGCGTTCCATCGAGGTCGAGCAGCAGACCCCGGCAGATCACGGGCGCTGCGCGCTCGCGAAATGCGCGAGGTAGTTGATCGATGGATCGCGGCTCAACGCGCAGCGATCGCTGAACGGATCGAAGTCGAGGCCGGCGATCTCGAGCAGCGTGAGGCCGGCCGCGCGGCCCCAGCGCGCGAGCTCGGAGGGCCGGATGAGTCTCTCGTACTCGTGCGTGCCGCGCGGCAGCAGGCGCAGCACGTATTCCGCTGCGACGATGGCGGAGAGGAACGACCGCAGGTTGCGATGGATCGTCGAGACGAACACGTGCCCGCCGGGCCGTGCGAGCTGCGCAAAGCTCGAGAGCATTGCGGCCGGATCGGGCACGTGCTCGAGCAGCTCCATGCAGACGACGATGTCGAACGAGTGGGGCTCGGCCGCGGCGAGCGAATCTGCGCTTGCGACGCGGTAGTCGATCGCGAGCCCGCCCTGCGCCGCATGCAGCCGGGCCGCATCGATCATGGCCGGTGCGAGATCGATGGCCGTGACCGCTCCGCCGGCGGCGTGGAGGCTTTCGGCGAGCAGCCCGCCGCCGCAGCCCACATCGAGAATCCGAGCATCCGCCACGCGCGCCCGCTCGAGGATGAATTGCGCGCGGACCGGATTGAGGCGGTGTAGCGGACGGAAGTCCCCGTCCGGATCCCAGAAGCGATGCGCGAGCGCCTCGAACTTGTCGAGCTCCGCTTGATCGACGTTCGGGGCCCCGGGACTCATGATCGCGCGCCTCCGGCGCGCGGCGACTCGCCGAGCTCCGCTCCCGCGGACAGCCGATCGCTCCAGCGGCGCGCGATGGCGAGCAGCTCCTCCTCGTCGAAAGCGAGCAGGCGGCCCTGCGCGACGCGCGGGCGGCCGTTGATCCAAACATCGCTCACTCGATCGCGAGTCGCCGCGAAGAGGACGGCCTCGGCGGGGGAGTGCGCCGGCTGGCAGGCGAGCGAGCCCACGTCCACCGCGACCAGGTCGGCGGCCTTGCCCGGCTCGATCGAGCCGACGAGGGATCTCAGGCCGAGCGCCGTTGCGCCTCCGAGCGTGGCGAGCGCGAGCGCGCGGTCCGCACCGAGCGCATCGGGGATGCCGTCGAGCTGGCTCGCGACGAGCGAGGCCAGGCGGGCCTCGGAGAGCACATCGAGCGCGAACGCCGCCGTCGGGCTGCCGGTGCCGAGCGCGACATTGATCTCGCGGCCGAGAAGGCCGGTCAGGCGGCAGAGTCCGAGTCCGCGGCGCAGGCTCGCCTGCGGACAGGCGACGACGGAGATCCCCGTGCGCTGGAGCAGCTCGAGCTCGGTCTCCTCGAGGCGATTCAAGTGCAGCGCGACGAAGCCCGGACGCAGCAGTCCGAGCGCCTGCAGCCGCCTCACGGGGCTCATCCCGTATCGAGCGATACCGTCGCGAATCTCGCTCTCGGTCTCGTGAAGGGGCAGGGTGACGCGCGCGTCGAGCTCGTCCGCGACCGTGCGGATCCGCGCGAGCGCCGCATCGCTCAGCCAATGCGCCGCATCGGGCGCGAAGTGAAAGCGCACCCAGGGATCGGACGGGTACTCGTCCCACAGGCGCTCCGCCTTGGCGAGATGGCCCGTCAGGCTCTCCGCCCAGGCCGTCGCGCTCTCCGCGACGGGCAGCCCGATGCTTGCGCGCATGCGGGCGGCGGCCGCGACACGCGCCACCTCCTCGGGATACAGGTCGCGTGTCGCAAACGAGGTGATGCCGGCGAGCAGCATCTCGGCGGCGGCAAGCTGCGCGCTGTCGCGTACCAGCTCGGCGGTCGTCCAGCTCTCCTCGCGCTGCCTCAGCGCGCGGGCCGGACCGCCGCGGAGCAGCGTCCTGCCGGCGCGCGTGTGAGCGTTCACGAGTCCGGGCAGCAGCGCGTGGGTTGGGCGTGCGACCCGCTCGTGCACCGCAAAGCGTGCGCTGAGCTCCGCTGAGGGACCGATCGCGACGATACGCCCGTCGGCGACGGCGACCGCATGATGAGGAAGAGCAGCCGCATCCGGTGCGATGGGCAGCACCCAGCGAGCCTCGATGAGCAGATCGGCGGATTGCGGGGTGGTGCTCGGCATCGCACGGATCTCGGTTAGGCCGCGGGCCCGTGCCCAAGTATAGGCCGTGCCACGCGGCGGCGCAGGGACACGGGCCTCGGCGGCGTAAGGACCGCGGGCCTCGATGTGGTAAACTTTCGCCTTTATTTCAGGCCTTCGCAGGCCTGCTGCGGCCCCCATCGGCATGAGCGAAATCGCGCGCGAGATCCTGCCCGTCAACCTCGAAGACGAGATGCGCCAGTCGTATCTCGACTACGCCATGAGCGTCATCGTCGGACGCGCCCTGCCCGACGTGCGCGACGGATTGAAGCCCGTGCACCGGCGCGTGCTTTACGCCATGCGCGAGCTCGGCAACGACTTCAACAAGCCTTACAAGAAATCGGCGCGCGTCGTGGGCGACGTGATCGGCAAGTACCACCCGCACGGCGACTCCGCCGTCTACGACACGATCGTGCGCATGGCGCAGCCTTTCTCCATGCGCTATGTGCTCGTCGACGGCCAGGGCAATTTCGGCTCCGTCGATGGGGACCTGCCGGCCGCGATGCGCTACACGGAGGTGAGGATGTCGCGGCTCGCGCACGAGCTGCTCGCCGACATCGACAAGGAGACCGTCGACTTCGCGCCGAACTACGACGAGTCGGAGACGGAGCCCTCCGTGCTCCCGACGCGCGTGCCGAACCTGCTCGTGAACGGCCAGGCCGGCATCGCCGTCGGCATGGCGACGAACATTCCGCCGCACAATCTCACCGAGGTCGTGAACGGCTGCCTCGCGCTGCTCGAGGATCCCTCGCTCCCGCTCGTCGAGCTGATGCGGCACATCCCGGGCCCGGACTTCCCGACGGCCGGCATCATCAACGGCGCGCAGGAGATCGCAACCGCGTACCGCACGGGCCGCGGAAGGCTCTCTATCCGCGCCCGCACCTCCGTCGAGGACCTCGACGGCAAGGGACGCCAGTCGATCATCGTGACGGAGCTGCCCTACCAGGTGAACAAGGCGCGGCTGCTCGAGCGGATCGCCGAGCTGGTGCGCAACAAGGAGCTCGAGGGCATCTCCGAGCTGCGCGACGAGTCGGACAAGGACGGCATGCGCGTCGTGATCGAGCTCAAGCGAGGCGAGGTCGCCGAGATCGTCCTGAACAACCTCTACGCGCAGACGCCGATGGAGACGGTCTTCGGCATCAACATGGTCGCCTTGCAGGACGGCCAGCC
>JASHTA010000430.1 GCA_030040795.1 Gammaproteobacteria bacterium
AGACCTACGTTCTGGCCGTTCTGTTCACCACCTACGTCGTCAACGTGATGGATCGGGGTGTCCTCGGCATTCTGCTCGAGCCCATCCGCCAGACCTTTCATGCGAGCGACACGCAGCTCGGGCTGCTCGGCGGGCCCACGTTCGCGATCTTCTACTCGGTGCTCGGCGTCCCGATCGCCTTGTGGGCCGACCGCTCCAGCCGGCGCAACGTGCTTGCCATCGCCGCGGCGCTCTGGGGCCTCATGACGGCGCTCTGCGGGATGGCGCTGAGCTTCATCGCGCTGCTCTTCGCGCGCGCGGGCACGGCCGTCGGAGAGGCCGGAGGCTCGCCGCCCTCGCACGCGCTCATCTCGGATTACTTTCCCATCGACCGGCGGGCCACGGCTCTCTCGGTCTACGCGCTCGGCGTCCCGATTGGGTCGATGCTCGGCAGCTTTCTCGGGGGCTGGGGCAACGAGCTCTACGGCTGGCGCATGACGTTCATTCTCATCGGCGTGCCCGGTCTTGCCGTCGCGCTGCTCGTGCGCGCGACGGTGAGAGAGCCGCCGCGAGGGTATGCGGATGGGACAGTCGCGGCGCGCGCTGCGGTGGCGGCGGCCGCGGCGCCTGCAGCCGCGGCGCCACCCGCTCTCGAGGTGTTCGGCTTCCTCTGGGGACGCGCCTCATTCCGGCACCTGTGCCTCGCCGCTGCGCTGCATTCGGTCGTCTGGTACGCCGGGAGCGCTTTCAACGCCGCCTTCTTCATCCGCTCGCATCACATGACGACGGGCGAGGCGGGGAGCTGGATCGCCCTCTATTCCGCGGTCGGCGCCATCGGCACGTTCTTCGGCGGCTATCTCGCCGATCGCGTGAGCGTGCGGACACGCGAGCGCCGCTGGTACCTGTGGCTGCCCGGATACGCGACGCTCGTCATGGTGCCGTTCCAGTTCGCCTCGTATCTCGCCTCGAGTCTTTGGATCGTCGTGCCGGCCTTTTGCGTGATGATGACGCTCGCGTCGTTCTTCTTCGGTCCCTCCTTCGCCATGACGCAGGCGTTGGCGACCTTTCGCATGCGGGCGGTCGCGACCTCCCTGCTCCTGTTCGTGCAGACTCTGATCGGACTTGGGCTCGGGCCGCTTGTCGCGGGCTTTCTCAGCGATCGCCTGCGGCCGCTCGCCGGAGCCGATTCCCTGCGGATCGGGCTCGTGCTGGTCGGGCTCGTCAATCTCTGGGCCGCCGCGCACTATTTCCGGGGAGCGCGGTTCCTGCGCGGCGACCTCGAGCACACGGAGAGCCTGTCGCGAGGCTACAGCACCGCGTAGTAGCGAAAGACGGAGTGGTCCGGATTCGTCCGGCGCTCGCCGCCTCCGACGATCACGGTGCGGTTGAGCCAGTCGTGAGGCCCCTGCGGAGCGCGGAAATACGGCGTGCAACGAAAGTAGGCGCTGCGTCCCTCGGAGGGCAGCGCGGAGTAGACATAGCCGAGGTTGCGGATGTAGATGAGCGCGCCGTCGCTCGCCTCGAGCAGGTAATGGGCGTTGAGCTCGATCACGCCATCCGGCCGCACCGCTGCCCAGTCCGCGCCGCTGTAGTCCACGACCTTGCCGTTGAGCCGCGGGCCCTCGACGAGGCCGGTTTTCACCGATGTGTATCCCTGGCTCGCGCCGCCGGAGACGGGCCCGAAGATCCGCCGCTCGTGAAAGTCGATGCGAACGTCGAACACATGCTCGAGTTTGAGAGAGACTGAGGTTTCCATGGGCGTGCCTCGATGCCGGGAAGCCGGCGGACGCCCGACGATAGGCTTCCCGGCTCCGCGCCCGCAAGCCCTCGCTGCGAGATCTTTCAAGGCGCGGTCTTCCGTGACGCGGTGGGATATAGTGGCGAGGTCCCCTTTTGAGTGAATGACCCGCCGGCGGCCCATGATGACGCGAGGACCTGGATGCGTACCGTAAAGGCGTTCGACTACATCATCGTCGGCGCCGGCTCGGCGGGCTGCGTGCTCGCGAGCCTGCTCTCCTCGGACCCGGGCAACTCCGTGCTGCTGCTCGAGGCCGGAGGCGAGGAGAACCGTTACTGGCGGATGAAAATGCCGGTCGCCTGGCGCGACACGTTCCTCGATCCGCGGGTCGGCTGGGGCTACTCGAGCGAGCCCGAGCCCTACGCGGACCATCGGCGCATCCCGGTGCCGCGCGGCAAGGTGCTCGGCGGCACCTCCTCCGTGAACGGCATGATGTACTCGCGCGGCCACCCGCCGGACTACGACGGCTGGCGCGACCTCGGGCTCGCCGGATGGAGCTACGCCGAGGTGTTGCCGTACTTTCGGCGCTCGGAGGCGAACTGGCGGGGTGAGTCGATCTATCACGGCGGCTCGGGGCCCCTTACCGTGTCGCGCCATATCACCGATCGAGTGCTGTATCCGTGCCTCATCGCGACGGCGGAGAGGCTCGGCTACCGGCATCTCGATGACTTTCACGGCGCGGCGATCGAGGGATTCAGCGCTCCGGATTTCAATGTTCATCGGGGCCGCCGCGCGAGCACGGCGGCCCGCTATTTGCGCCCCGCCATGGGCCGCCGCAACCTCGTCGTGGAGACGGGTGCGCTCGCGCATCGGGTTCTGTTCGACCGCGATCGCGCGATCGGCGTCGAGTACGAGCGCAACGGCGAGCTCAGCCGAGCGCATGCCGATCGCGAGGTGCTGCTCGCGGGCGGCGTGTTCAACTCGCCGCAGCTGCTGCTGCTCTCGGGCGTCGGACCCGCGGCCGATCTCGAGGCGCTCGGACTCGAGCCGCGGCACGACCTTCCCGGCGTCGGCGCGAATCTCCAGGACCACCAATCGGTCGGCGCCGT
Organism: Gammaproteobacteria bacterium; assembly: GCA_030040795.1. Taxonomy (GTDB): domain Bacteria; phylum Pseudomonadota; class Gammaproteobacteria; order Steroidobacterales; family Steroidobacteraceae; genus JASHUC01. The sequence continues at coordinate 2,827 of JASHTA010000430.1, forward strand.
CTTCGCGGCGAACGGCCCCATCACGTTCGAGTCGAAGCTGCGTTTCGACCGGCTCGCGCTCTCGGTGCTGCGTTGGCAGCTGCTCGGCACGGGCCCTCTCGCGGATCTTCCCGTCGCCGCGCAGGGCTTCCTCAAGCTGCGGCCCGACACGCGCGGGGCCGACGTTCAATTCCTCGTGAGTCCGGTGTCGATGGCCGCGCGATCGTGGTTTCCCGGGTGGCGCACGGGAGCGGGCCACGTGTTCTCGATGGCGAACGTCTTGCTGCATCCGCGGAGCCGCGGCCGCGTGACGCTGCGGTCGAGCGACCCGCACGACCCGCCGCGCATTCTCCTCAACCTGCTCGAGGCGCCGGAGGACCGCGAGACGCTGCGCGAGATGCTGCGGTTCGTCCGCAAGTTCTTCTCGACGGCACCCGCATCGGGGCTCGTGAAGCAGGAGATCCTTCCCGGAGCAAGCCTCCAGAGCGACGAGGAGCTCGATGCGCACATTCGCCGGTCGGTCGCGACCGCGATGCATCCGACCAGCACCTGCGCGATGGGCGTCGATCGCGAGGCGGTCGTCGATGCCGAGCTGAAGGTTCGGGGGCTCAAGGCGCTGCGTGTGGTCGATGCATCGGTCATGCCGACGATCGTCGGCGGCAACACCAACGCGCCGGTGATCATGATTGCGGAGAAGGCGGCCGACATGATTCTCGGGCGACCGCCGCTCGCGCCTGCTCGGCTGCCCAGCTGATCCGACACGCTCGCGCTCGCGGCACGCCACGAGCGTGGGCTCTACAGCCGCCGATTCTGTGCTGCGCAGTCGCGGCGATCTCACCGGGCCGGGCTGTGGTATGGTATTCGGCAGGTGTCGGGCGCGCTCCGACGATCGGTCGCGATAGCATGGCTAGGAAGCCTCAGAGAGCCCTCGGTGTTCTCTTGGTGTTGGCAGCATCGGCGCCTGCGGTTGCCCAGAACCTGCAAATCGTTCCAAACAAGGGCCAGAGCCCGCAGCAGCAGGCAACCGACCGCTATCAGTGTCATACCTGGGCGACGGGCCAGACGAGCTTCGACCCGAGTGAGCCTCCGGCCGGCCTCTCATCGAACGAGACTGCCCGGCGCGCGAGCGACTACCGACGGGCCATGACCGCATGCCTGGAAGGGCGTGGCTATACCGTGCGACTCGCTGAGACTCCAGCCGCTCCACCGGTCAATGCCGCAGCTGCGGCTGCCGGCGCTCCTTCGCCCGTCGAGCCGGCCTACCTCGGGCCCGGCTACTCATCGAGCACCGCGCTGACTTATCGCCCACTCACTGTGCAGCTCGACGCCGGCTACACGGCTGTGGCCGGCTCAACGAGCGACTCGCTCCGCGGCGGTCCGAACGCCGGAGTGGGGCTGACTTGGTTTCCCACGTCGGAGCTTCCGATCGGCCTGCGCGTGGACGGCAGCGACAGCTGGTTCGGCGAGAAGCGCCAGCCGCTCGCGAGCGGCCCGGGCTTCACTTCGGGGCATGAGGAGCTCTATGGAGGCGATGCGGATCTGCAGCTCGATCTGCCGCGTCAACCTGCTCTCGCCAAGCTCTATGTGATCGGCGGCGCCGGCTGGTACCAGGACCGGCTCCATCTGCGGGAGGTCTCCTTCGAAAGCGCAGGAGGCTGCTCCGGGTTCGGGTTCTTCTGCGGGCCTCGCTACTTTCCCGTCGTCTCGGGATTCGAGCGCACGACGAGCCCCTGGGACCTGTCATGGAACGCCGGGGGTGGCGTGGAGATCGCCGCGGGCCCCCGCGCATCGTTGTTCATCGAGGCGCGCTATCTGCGCATCAGCGCGAACGGCAGGCGACTGCAGTTCGTGCCAGTCCGGTTCGGCGTGCGATTCTGAGGCGGCGCCGACTCGGGCGGCTCTGACCGAGGCGGCGCTGGCGCCGGAGTGGAGCTGCCCGTCTCGCGCTAGCGATCCGCCGGCACCCTCTGGCCCGTCACTGGGTGCGGATAGTGGAACGGCATGATGAACGTCTGCGGCCACACGGGTGGGTCGGGACGCAGCTCGTCGGGGCCGCGCGGATTCTCGGGGTACAGAGTGGTGTAGGGTGTGACCATCAGGGGCTCGCGTCCCGAGTGCGCCCAACCCTCCTCGAGTCTTGCCTGGTAGACGATGCGGTAGTTGAAGAGCCGGATCTTCCAGACGCCGTCCTCCTTGACGTACTCGTTCTCGTAGATTCCCGCCTCGAGGAACTGAGCGGGAATCCTCGGCGGTGCATCGCGCTTGCTCTCGTGCACGCCTCCCTGCAGAAAACAGCGGAACCGCCCCTTCGCTGTCTTGCGGTCGGACGCCACATCGACGATGTCCTGGGCGATGATGTGCTCGAACAGCATGCCGTACGCTGGGCCGTCGAGCCCCGAGGCCCCGCCGTACAGCCGTCGGGCGCCCCGCTTGCCGCGGAAGATCCCGTTCATGAAGTAGAGCACCGCATCCTCCGCGAAAAGATCGACGATCTCGGCGAAGAGACACTTGTCCATGTAGTAGCCATATTTGAATTGCAAGGTGCGCACCGCGTGGATGTCCGCTTGGATGCCCACCTCGGTCCTCAAGCTCTCGAGCTCCTTGCGCATCTCGCGCAGTTGCTCATCGGCGGCCATGCTTTTCTCCCGGCGAGGCCTGCGCGCGCTCTTCGAGCGCTTGGCGCCGCATCGCGTCGATGTCGTCATCGAGCTCCATGTAGCGCCCGGAGAGCGCATCGTAGCGCCCGGAGGCGAGATCCAAACAACGCCGAACACAGCGCGCGAGGTCGACGTCGCGGTCTGGCGAATCCCGGCGGTCGCGGATGCGAACGACCATGCCGGGGAGCCAGCGCTGCGCATCGGGCGAGCTCATTGTTTCCTCGGCAATCCCGGTGAACGCGAAGCCGGGATCGATCGCGAACACGCTCACGCCGAGACCCTGGGTCTCCGCGGCGACTTCGGCGGTGATGCGGGTCTGGGCGATCTTGCCGACACAGTAGGCGGAGAGGTAGGGGGCGACGAGCCGGCTCGCGAGCGCCGAGACGAGAATGATCCGGCCGGAGCGGCGCTGCGTCATGCTCGGCAGCACGCGCCGCAGGAAGAGGAACGGCGCGCGGATGTGCACCTGCTGCGCTGCCCACCAGGCGTCCGGATCCACGGTCCACACAGGCCCGAACGGACCGGGCACTCCGGCGTTGCTCACGAGCAGCCCGACCGGGCCCCACTGCCTCTCGGTCGCCGAAACGATCCGCTCCACATCGTCGGGACGAGTGACATCGCCCGCGATGGCCAGCGCGCGGCCGCCCGCGCCCGTGATTTCCGCGGCGACGGCGTCGAGCTCGGCACGGGTGCGCGAGGTGACCGTGACCGCCGCACCTTCCCGCGCGAATCCGAGCGCGATCGCCTTGCCGAACCCGCGCCCCGCGCCGGTCACGACCGCGACCTCGCCTGCCAGCTGACCTGCCATGAGTGAGATTTCCTCGCGGACCCTCGGGTCGAGTGGAACAGTGTAAGCCAGCGACACGCTCGTGGCAGCCGCCGGACAGTCCCGGCGATCTGGTACAGTGGCCGGCGCATCGCGAGGATGGACCATGAGCAGCAACGACGAAGTCGAGGCCCTGCGAGCCCAGGTCGACCGTCTCACTCGCCAAGTCGCGGCGCTCGAGGACGCTCAGGCTGTGCGGCGGGTGCAGTTCGCGTATGGCTACTACATGGATAAGGGGCTGTACCAGGAGGTCGTCGATCTGTTCGCCGACGACGGCGAAGTGCGGTTCATGGGCGGCATCTTCCGCGGCAAGCACCAGGGGGTGAGCCGGCTCTACATCGGCCGCTTCCGCACCACCTTCACCCACGGGCGAAACGGGCCCGCCTACGGCTTCATGCTCGAGCACCTGCAGCTGCAGGACATCGTGGACATCGCGCCGGACCGCGGTACTGCCTATGGGCGCTTCCGCTGCTTCATGCAGGCCGGCAGCCACACGAGCAAGACAGACCGCGTTGCGGCTGTGCCGCAGCAATGGTGGGAAGCGGGCGTGTACGAGAATACCTACGTGAGGGAAGGCGGCGTCTGGAAGATCAAGATCCTCAACTACTGCCTGTCCTGGCAGGCGGATTACGAGAAGGGCTGGGCGCACAGCAAGCCGTACGAGGGACCGTTCTTCAAGAAGACGTATCCCGAGGACCCGGGCGGCCCCGATGAGATCCTGCCGCAGCGCCCGGCCTTCTGGCCGGAGACCGCCGTCGTCCCGTTTCACTTTGCCCACCCGGTGACCGGGAGGCAGCATGAGTAATCGCTTCCCCGAGTCGATGGACTTCAGCGGCTACAACGCGCCCTCTCGCATCGAATGCGAGATCTTCGATCTGGTCATCGAGGGAAGCTTGCCGGCCGAGATCCGCGGCTCCTGGTACCAGCTGGCACCCGACCCGCAGTTCCCCCCGATGCTCGGGCACGACACGTACCTGAGCGGCGACGGCATGGTGCGCGCGCTGCGCTTCGACAACGGCCACGTCGACTTCAGGCAGCGCTACATCCAATCGGAGCGCTGGAAGAGCGAGCGCGCGGCCCGCCGCTCCCTCTACGGCCTGTATCGCAATCCGTACACGGACGATCCCAGCGCGCGCGGCAAGTCGCGCGCCGTTTACAACACCACGCCGATCTACCACGGAGGACGCTTGCTGGCGCTCAAGGAGGACAGCCATGCCATGGAGCTCGATCCGGTGACGCTCGAGACCCGCGGCGAGTGGGATTACGAGGGGCGTCTGCGCAGCCAGACGATGACGGCGCATACGCGCCTCGACCCCGAGACGGGCGAGCTCTTGTTCTTCGGGTACGAGGCGAGCGGGCTCGCCTCCCGGGACGTGGCATTCTGTGTGGCGGACCGCAACGGCAAGCTCCTTCGCGAGGAGTGGTTCCAGGTCCCGTACTGCTCGCAGATGCACGACTTCGCGGCGACGAAGGAGCACGTGATCTTCCCGGTGTTCCCGACGACGGCGGACCTCGCGCGTATCAAGGCGGGCGGCGTGCACTGGGTCTGGGAGCCGAGCAAGCCGACGTTCATCGGCATCATGCCGCGCGAGGGTCGCGTCGAGGACATGCGCTGGTTCCGCGGTCCGGCGTGCATGGCTTATCACTTGATGAATGCGCACACGGAGGGCAGCCGCGTGCATCTCGACTTCGGCTATGCCCGCGTCAACCCGTTCCCGTTCATTCGGGAGGCTTCCGGGATCGAGGCGCGGCCGGAGGATCTCGCCGGCGGACTCGTCCGCTGGACGTTCAACCTCGCGAAGCCCGGCGAGCAGTGGGAGGAGTCCGTGCTCGGGCCCGGCGGCGACATGCCGCGCGTCGCCGACCGCGACATGCTCGTCGACTACGATATCGGTTACTACCAGACCTTCGATCCGGCCGTGGGCCCCCCGCTCATCGCCGGACCTGTCGGAGCCGGCTTCAACACGATCCTGCGGCTCGAGCTCGCGAGCGGCAAGGTCGCGCGCTTGCCGATGGACCCGCGCTCCACCGTGCAGGAGCATGTTCACATCGCCTCGAGGCAGCCGGGCCACGAAGGTTATCTCGCCTTCCTCGTGGATCGGCACGATGAGCATCGGACGGAGATGTTCGTGGTGGAGGCCGCGCATCTCGAGCGAGGTCCGATCGCACGCATCCAGATTCCGCTGAGGTTGCGGGTCGGCGTACACGGTAACTGGGTGCCGGCCGAGGCGCTTGCGTGACACCCGCCGAGCAGCCCTGGCCGAGCCCGGCGAAATCCTGGTACGCCGTGGGCATCTTCGCCGTGGCCCTGATGCTCGATTTCCTCGACCGCGGCGTCATCGCGCTTCTCGTGCAGCCGATCAAGCACGACTTGCACCTCTCCGACACGATGATGGGCCTGCTCATGGGTCCGGCGTTTCTCATTTGCTACCTGGTCCTTGCGCTCCCCATCGCGCGCCTCGCCGACAGCCGCAGCCGCCGCGCGATCGTCGGCTGGGGCCTCGGGATCTGGAGCTTCATGACCGCGGCCTGCGGACTCGCACGCAGCTTCTGGCCGTTCTTCGGCACTCGCGTCGGCGTGGGGGTGGGCGAGGCCTGCAACGGGCCTGCGACCTTCTCGATGATGGCGGACATGTTCCCGAAGGAGAAGCTCGCGCGCGCGATCGCGACACTCAACTTCGGCTTCGTCGCGGGCACCGGCATCGCGACGATCATCGGCGGCGCGATCATCGGGTACGTCTCGCAGCACGGGGATTTCCACGTTGCGGTGCTTGGCGTCGTGCATCCCTGGCAGGCGACGTTCTTCGCGGTGGGCCTGCCGGGGATCGTCATCGCGCTGCTGTTCACGACCATCATCGAGCCGCCGCGGCGCGGCCGCATGATGGCCGCGAGCGGGCAAGGCGCGGGCAGGATGGCTGCCCCCGCGAAGAAGGCGATCCCGCTGCGCGAGGTGGCGCGCTTCCTCGGCGCGCACAAGACGACGTACACGCCGATGTTCCTCGGCCTCGCCTGCTCGAACATCGTCGCCTTCGGCGTGCAGAGCTGGGCGCCCACGTTCTTCGTGCGCGCGTATGGCTGGACGATTCCGCACTACGCGTACGTGACGGGCGTGCTGATGCTCATTCTCTTTCCGATCGGCCTGATTCCCGGCAGCATGATCGCCGAATGGATGACGCGCCGAGGCTACGTCGATGCAAACATGCGCATCACGCTCTTCACACTGATCGCCACCATTCCGTTCGAGATCGTCTTCGCGCTCATGCCGACTCCGGCGCTCTCGCTCGCCTGCCTCGGGGCGAGCTTCTTTGCCGCCTCGTTCTCGATCGGCGCGCAGAACGCCGCCCTGCAGATCATCACGCCGAACGAGATGCGCGCGCAGATCACCGCATTGTTCTTGTTCATCTTCAACTCCTTCGGCTCGGGGTTCGCCCCGCTCGTCATCGGGCTCGTCACCGACCGGGTGATCGGCTCGGAGGCGAGGCTCGGGCAGTCGCTCGCGCTGACG
>JASHTA010000046.1 GCA_030040795.1 Gammaproteobacteria bacterium
GCCTCTCACCGAGGCGCAGCTGCGTGCTCTCGTGGATCACCTCTCGACCGGGGTCAGCGTCCGGGACGGCCGCACCTACTCGGGGGGCCTCACCAAATTCGAGCCGGGCGAGATGGAGAGGCTGCTCGTGCCCGGGCCCGCGCTGCTCGCTCCAAACGCCTGATGCACGCGAGCCGGCCGCCTATTTCTTTCCGAACAGCTTCTCGAGCTCCGTGCGTGCCTTGTCGACCTCCGCCGTGTTCGGCGGCGTGTAGGCGCCCGGCCGGGGCTTGAAGTAATCGCAGAAGTTCGCGTGCTCCTTGTCGCGGACCTCCTCGGCAATCGGCTCGCGGCAGTGCTTGGCGACGCGCGTGTCGTAGTCGACGCACAGGCGGCACACGTGCAGCTCGGCGTGGCACTTGGGGCATTCCTCGAGCCGCCGTAGCGGCAGCGTGAGGGCTGCGAGCGAGGCGCCGCACTTCCAGCAGACGATGTCGTGCGCCATGGCCGGCACTCTACACCCGCCGCGTATGGGCCGCCGAGCGCTCGCGCAGGAAGGCATCCAGCACGTGGCCTGTGTGAGAGCGCGCCTTCCTCGCGGCAACCTGGGCCGGAGTCCCCTGGGCGACGATGCGACCGCCGTCCTCTCCGGCCTCGGGCCCCATATCGATGATCCAATCCGCTTCCGCCATCACGTCGAGATTGTGCTCGACGACGACCGCCGTGTTGCCGGCGTCGATCAGTCGATGCAGCACCGCGATGAGCTTCTCGACATCGGCCATGTGCAGGCCGACCGTCGGCTCATCGAGCACGTACAGGGTGTGCTTCGGCTGCTGCCGCGGGCCCATGCGTCCCCCCTCGCCGCGCACCTTCGCGAGCTCCGTCACGAGCTTGATGCGTTGCGCTTCGCCTCCCGATAGCGTCGGGCTCTGCTGGCCGAGCGTCAGGTAGCCCAATCCCACGTCCTGCAGAAGCTTCAGGGCGTGGTGCACTCGCGAGTGCGCCTCGAAGAGCTCGACGGCGTCATCGACGCTCAGCGCGAGGACATCGCCGATGCTCTTCTCTCGCCACAGCACGGAGAGCGTCTCCGAATTGAAGCGCCTCCCGCCGCACACGTCGCAGGCCACTTTCACGTCGGGCAGGAAGCTCATCTCGATCGTCTTGACACCCTGGCCCTCGCACGCCTCGCAGCGGCCTCCGGCCGTGTTGAAGGAGAACCGGCTCGCGGTGTATCCGCGAATGCGCGCCTCCGTCGTGCCGGCATAGATGGCGCGGATGTCGTCCCAGAAGCCGACGTACGTCGCCGGACACGAGCGCGGAGTCTTTCCAATCGGCGTCTGGTCTACCTCGAGGACGCGATCGACTCGCTCGATTCCGAGTATTTCTCGACAGCCGACGAGCCCGACGCGCTCGCCTGCCTTGCCGCGCGAAGCGCTTTTCGCGCGCTCCGCGCTCCTTCCGCTCGCGCCGTTCCGTGAGCCTCCGTTGCTTCGCTTGCCGCCGCGCGCGCGCTTGGCCGGGTCCACAGCCAGGAGCCGGCGCAGGTTCGCGTACAGCACGTCGCGCGCCACGGTGGACTTGCCGGATCCGGAGACGCCTGTCACGACGATCAGCCGGCCGAGCGGAATGCGAACGTCGAGGCCATCGACATTGTGCAGCTCGACTCCCTTGAGCTCGAGCCCGGGTGTGCGAGGGGTGGTGTCCCGGTGCGGCCGGGGCGGATGCTGCAAGGGGGAGCGCAAGTACCGGCCCGTCGTCGAGCGGGGGTTATTGACGAGATCCGCGACCGTGCCGGCACCGACGAGCTCGCCGCCGCAAACGCCGGCTCCGGGGCCGAGGTCCAGCACGTGATCGGCGCGGCGAATGGTCTCCTCGTCGTGCTCGACCACGACGAGAGTATTGCGGTGTGAGGTCAGCTCGGCGAGGGAGTCGAGCAGCACCCGATTATCGCGCGGATGCAGCCCGATCGTCGGCTCGTCGAGCACGTAGCAGACACCTTGCAAGTTCGAGCCGAGCTGCGCCGCGAGGCGAATGCGCTGCGCCTCGCCGCCCGACAGCGTGGGCGCCGCACGATCGAGCGTCAAATACCCGAGACCGACGCGCATCAGGAATTGCAGCCGGCCGCGGATCTCCGCGAGCAGATCGCGCGCGATCTCGCGCTCCCGCGGATCGAGCTTCAGCTTCTCGAGCAGCTCTGCCGCGCCGCAGACCGACAGCGACGCAAGCTCCGCGATGGAGCGATCGCGGAAGCGCACGTGCAGCGCGATTGGATTCAAGCGCTGGCCGCCGCAGGCGCCGCAGGGACTTGGCTCCCGGTCGTACCACTCGTTCCACCAGATCTCCTCGCCGGTTTGCTCTTCGGAGAAGCCGGCCATCTCGAGCCCGGTGCCGTAACAGGCCTCACACCATCCGTGCTTGGAGTTGAACGAGAACAGGCGCGGGTCGAGCTCGGCGAAGCTGCGCCCGCAGGAAGGGCAGGCGCGCTTGGTCGAGAAGATGACCGCGCGGCCGGCTCCGTCCGCGGAGAGCACGCTGAGCAGGCCCTTGCCGTAGTCGAGGGCGCGCGCGAGCGCCTCGTGCAGTGCCCCATCGTTCCGTGCGCTCACCTCGAGCGTACCGACGGGCAGCTCGATCGTGTGCTCTTTGAAGCGGTTGAGCCGCGGCCAGCGGGCCGTCGGTAGCAAGGTTCCGTCGACGCGCAGCTCCTTGTAGCCCTTCTTGGCCGCCCACTTCGCGAGGTCGGTGTAGAAGCCCTTGCGGGCGACGACGAGCGGCGCGAGCAACGTGATGCGCTTGCCGCGATACTCGGCGAGCAGCCGCGCCGCGATGGAGCCGAGGCTCTGCGGCTCGATGCGCGTCTCGCAGTCGGGGCAGTACTGCACGCCGAGCTTGACGTAGAGGACGCGCAGGAAGTGATAGATCTCCGTGAGCGTGGCCACAGTACTCTTGCGGCCGCCGCGGCTGGTGCGCTGCTCGATCGCGACCGTGGGCGGGATGCCGAAGATCGCATCGACATCGGGGCGCGCCACAGGCTGCACAAATTGCCGGGCGTACGCGTTGAGCGACTCGAGATAGCGGCGCTGTCCCTCGTTGAACAGGATGTCGAACGCCAGCGTCGACTTGCCGGAGCCGGACACGCCCGTAATGACGGTGAAGCGGTCGCGCGGGATCTGCACATCGATGCTCTTGAGATTGTGCTCACGGGCGTTGTGGATCACGACCGAGTCGCGGCTGCGGCCGTTGCCGGGCAGGTACTCGGCGCGCGGCTCGGCGACCGCCGGCGCGGCAATCCGGCTCAGTGCCTCGGCGCTCGCGGCCTCGCCTCCGAGCGCTCGCTCGTATGCCGCGAGGGCCCGTCCCGTGTGCGACGTGGAATGTGTGCGCACCTCCGCGGGCGTGCCCGTGCACACGATCTCACCGCCGCGGTCTCCGCCCTCCGGGCCGAGATCGATGATCCAGTCCGCCGCCCGGATCACATCGAGGTTGTGCTCGATGATGAGCAACGAGTGGCCTGCGACCAGGAGCTTCCGGAAGGCGCGCAAGAGCTTCGCGACGTCATCGAAATGCAGGCCCGTCGTCGGCTCGTCGAACAGGAACAGCTTGCCTCGATGGGAGGTGGTCGACGTGCTCGCGGCCGCGGCGGCAAGATGGCCTGCGAGCTTCAGTCGCTGCGCCTCGCCGCCCGAGAGCGTCGGCACGGGCTGCCCGAGCCGCACGTATTCCAGGCCCACGTCGGCGAGCGGCCGCAAGCGCACCGCGAGCTCCCGCGAGTCCGCGAAGAACGCGAGCGCCTCGGTCACGGTCAATTCAAGCACATCGGCGATGCTGGCGCGGCGGCCCCCCGCGCCTTCGCGCTTCACCTCGAGCACCTCGCTGCGGTAGCGGCGGCCGTCGCAGTCCGGGCAGCGCAGGTACACGTCCGAGAGGAACTGCATCTCGACGTGCTCGAATCCGTTGCCGCTGCAGGTCGGGCAGCGGCCGTTGCCGGAGTTGAAACTGAACGTTCCGGCGGTGTAGCGGCGCTCCTGCGAGGCGGGCTCGGAAGCAAAGAGCTCTCGGACGATGTCGAACGCGCCCACGTAGCTCGCGGGATTCGAGCGTGTCGTTCGGCCGATGGGGGTCTGGTCCACGAGCACCACTTCGTCGATGAGATCCGCGCCGCGGAGGGTCGCGAACTCTCCGGGCGCCTCGGTGGGGCGGCCCTGGTACTTGAGCAGCGCGGGATACAGCACGTCCTCGACGAGCGTGGACTTGCCGGATCCGGAGACGCCGGTGACGCACACCAGGCGCTTGAGCGGAATGCGCACGTCGAGCGCCTTGAGGTTGTGCTCTCGAACGCCCCGGATCTCGAGCCAGCGGTTCGCCCGCGCCTCGGCGGTGACGCCCGTGGCCGCCTGCGGCACGGATTCGGCCGGCCTCCTGCCGCGCGCCTCGCTCGTCGAGGAGCCGGGCGCGGCGGGCGCAGCGGGCGCAGCGGGCGTGTCCACCGACTTGCGGCCACTCAAATAATCGCCCGTCAGCGACTGCCGGCAGCTGCGGATCTCTCGGGGAGTGCCGGAGAAGACGATCTCCCCGCCACGCTCTCCTGCGCCCGGCCCCATGTCGAGGATGCGGTCGGCCTCGAGCATGATCTGCGGATCGTGCTCCACGACGAGCAGCGAGTTGCCGGCATCGCGCAGCCGCTTCATCACCGTGATGACACGCTGCATGTCGCGGGGGTGCAGGCCGATCGAGGGCTCGTCGAGCACGAACAAGGTGTTGACGAGCGAGGTGCCGAGCGCCGTCGTGAGATTGATGCGCTGGACCTCGCCGCCGGAGAGGGTGCGCGATTGGCGGTCGAAGGTGAGATAGCCGAGGCCCACATCGGCGAGGTAGCCGGCGCGGCTCACGATCTCCCGCAGCAGCAGATCGGCGGCATCGTCGAGCGGGCGGGGCAGGGTGAGCTTGCGGAAGAACTCGCACGCCCGCTCGATCGGCAGCAGCATCAAGTCATGCAGGCAAAGACCCGGCAGCCGATCGAGCGTCTCCTCGCTCCACTGGACGCCCGCGGGACGAAAGCGCTTGGCCTTCCCGAGGACTTCATCCGCGAGCTCGCGGCTGCCGACCCGCCACAGGAGGGCGTCGCTCTTCAGCCGTGCGCCGTGGCACGCGCCGCAGGGCGTGTACGCGCGGTAGCGCGAGAGCAGCACGCGCACGTGCATCTTGTACGCTTTGGTCTCGAGCCAGGCGAAGAATCGCTTCGCGCCGTACCAGACCCCGTCCTCCCAGCGGCCCTCGCCCTCGAGCACCCAGGCGCGCTGCTCGGCCGTGAGCTCCCGCCAGGGCCGATCGAGCGGGATCCCGCGTTTCTTCGCGAACCGCTCCAGGTCCTCCTGGCATTCCGAGTACGACTCGGTCTGCCACGGCCGCACGGCGCCCTCTCTCAATGACTTGCTCTCGTCGGGGACCACGAGACCGTAATCAATGCCGATCGTGCGCCCGAAGCCGCGGCAGGTCTCGCATGCCCCGACCGGCGAGTTGAATGAGAAGAGGCTCGGATTGGGCTCGCGGTAGGAGAGGTCGCATTCCGCGCAGTGCAGGTCGCTCGAGTAGCGCCACACCTGAAGGCTGCGTGGCGGATCCGCGTCGTCCACGGCGCGCACGTTGACACGGCCTCGACCGACGCGCAGGGCGGCTTCGAGCGATTCGAGCACGCGGCCGCGCTCGGCACCCGACGCCCGGAAGCGGTCCTGCACCACTTGCAGGACCTTGAGAGGCTCATCAGGTGCTCCGCCTCCGCCGCGCCGGCCTCGACGGGTGTCTGCCCGCTCGGCGGGGCCTTTCGCGCGGCGGCGCGCCGGGCTCGCGGGAGCTGCCTCAGCCGGTTTCGCCCGGGTTGCCGCAGCATTCGCGGTGCCGGGAGCATTCGCGCTCCCCGGTGCGTTCGCGGTACCGAGCCCATCCGCGCTGCCGGGCGTGCCCTCTGGCCCCTCCTCGAGAATGCGGGTGTAGCCCTGCTTCTCCAGCAGCTCGCGGACCTCGCTCTCCTTGAAGCTTTTCGGCACGGGGACCGGAAAGCAGAGCATGAGCCGCGGGTCCCCGGACGCTTGGGCGTGCTGCATCAGGTCGGCGTAGATGCTCTCCGGTGTGTCGCGCCTGACCGGCCGCCCGCAGCACCCGCAGTAAAGCGCGGCGGCGCGCGCAAAGAGCAGCTTCAGATGATCGTTGAGCTCCGTCATCGTGCCCACGGTCGAGCGCGATGTGCGCACGGGGTTGGTCTGATCGATGGCGATGGCAGGAGGAATACCGGAGATCGAGTCGACCTGCGGCTTGTCCATGCGATCGAGGAACTGCCGCGCGTAGGGCGAGAACGTCTCGACGTAGCGCCGCTGGCCTTCGGCGTAGAGCGTGTCGAACACCAGCGAGGACTTGCCGGAACCCGAGACGCCCGTCACGACGACCAGCTCGTTCAGCGGAATCGCGAGCGTGAGATTCTTGAGATTGTTCTGGCGTGCGCCGTGCACGCGGATGAGGTCGGACATTCGGGTACCGGTAGCAGCGGACAAGGGGTGCCTGGGGGCGCCGTGGATCGAACAGACGATTATAGGTCAGCCGGGCCGAAAGGCGGCGAAACATGACGTCCAGTATCATGAGAGCGAGGACCCTGTATGGCCGAAAAAGTCGCGGACATGGACTCGATGCCGGTGCAGCGCGATGTGCTCGAGATGATCGGCCATACGCCGCTCGTGGCCACTCGCGCCTTCGACACCGGACCGTGCGAGCTTTACTTGAAGCTCGAGAACCAAAATCCGGGCGGCTCGATCAAGGATCGCGTCGGCCTCTACATGATCGAGGCAGCGGAGCGCGAAGGCCGGCTGAAGCCTGGCGCAACGCTGGTCGAGGCGACCGCCGGCAACACGGGGCTCGGCCTCGCGCTGGTCGCCGGACGCAAGGGCTACCGCCTGAAGCTGGTCATCCCCGACAAGATGAGCCAGGAGAAGATCTTTCATTTGAAGGCCATGGGCGCCGAGGTCGTCATGACGCGGTCGGACGTGCCCAAGGGCCACCCCGACTACTACCAGGATCGGGCCGCCCGCCTTGCCCGCGAGCTGCCGAACGCGGTCTACGTGAGCCAGTTCACCAACGAGTCGAACCCGCGGGCCCATGAGGAGACCACCGCGCCCGAGATCTGGGAGCAGATGGAGCATCGGCTCGACGCCGTGGTGTGCGGGGTCGGAACCGGAGGCACGCTCACCGGGCTTTCCAGGTTCTTCGCGCGAGTGGCGCCTCACGTGGACATCGTGCTGGCCGATCCGCAGGGCTCCGCGCTTGCAGGCCGCGTGCGCACGGGCAAGACCGAGCCGACGGGCCGGGGCTGGCTCGTCGAAGGCATCGGAGGGGATTACGTTCCCCCGGTTTGCGATCTCTCCCGCGTGCACACGGCCTATACCGTGAGCGACGCCGAGTCGTTCCGAATGTGCAGCGAGCTCCTGCTGGGGGAGGGCATTCTCGGCGGCACGTCAACCGGCACACTGCTCGCCGCTGCGCTGCGGTACTGCCGCGAGCAGAGTGCGCCGCGGCGCGTCGTGAGCCTCGTCTGCGACAGCGGCAACAAGTACCTCTCGAAGGTCTACAACGATTACTGGATGCTCGACCAGGGCTTCCTCACGCGCGAGCGCTTCGGCGATCTTCGCGATCTCATCGCGCGCCGCCACGCAGAAGGCGCCGATATCACCGCGGGCCCCGGTGAGACGCTCCTCGCGGCCTATGGACGCATGAAGCTCTACGACATCTCGCAGCTGCCCGTCATGCGGGACGGACGGATCGTCGGCATCGTGGACGAGGAGGACGTGCTGCTCGAGGTGTTCGAGCACCCCGAGCGCTTCAACGAGCCGGTGAGCCGCGTCATGGCGAGCCATCTGGTCACGGTGCCGCCCGATGCGCCGATCGCGCAGCTCATGGAGATCTTCAAGCGAGGCCTGGTCGCGATCGTCGTGCATCACGGCGAGTTCCTCGGACTCATCACCCGCATCGATTTGCTGAATTGGCTGCGCCGTAGAATGGAGAGATCGTGAAAGAAGAGCGAACGAGAGTGGAGGGGGGAGGCGAGGGCCACGGGCTGAGCGATGGCCCGGGAACGCCCGAGGGGGAGCTCGAGCTTGCGACCCGCGTCATCCACGGGGGACAGCATCCCGACCCGTTGACCGGCGCCGTGATGACACCGATCTATGCGACATCGACGTATGCCCAGTCGAGCCCAGGCGTGCACAAGGGATACGACTATTCGCGCACGCGCAATCCCACGCGTGATGCGCTGCAGGCCTGCATCGCGAGTCTCGAGGGTGGCTGCGCCGCATTCTCGTTCGCCTCCGGAATGGCCGCATCCTCGACGGTCGTGGAGCTGCTCGATGCCGGCTCGCACATCATCGCGACGCACGATCTGTACGGGGGCAGCTTCCGGTTGTTCGAGCGCATCCGCAATCGCTCGGCGGGACTCTCGGTGAGCTTCGTCGACTTGTCGGACCTCGATGCGATCGAGCGCGCGATCCGCCCGAGTACGCGCATGATCTGGGTTGAGACCCCGACCAACCCCACGTTGCGGCTCGTCGATCTCGCGGCGGTCTCCGCCGTCGGCAAGCGGCATCGGCTGCTGACCGTGTGCGACAACACGTTTGCCTCTCCGTACATCCAGCGTCCCCTGGAGCACGGCATCGACATCGTCGTGCACTCGGCGACCAAGTACCTCAATGGGCATTCCGATGCGCTCGGCGGCGCGGCGGTGACTGCCGACCACGAGATCGCCGATCGGCTCAAGTTCCTGCAGAACGGCCTCGG
>JASHTA010000431.1 GCA_030040795.1 Gammaproteobacteria bacterium
TCGTTGGACGTGGCCAGCCGCGCTGCGATGAGCCGCTCGCGCTCGGCCTTGCGCCAGCGCATGACGTCGGCCCGCTGCTGAGGATCGAGCATGTGGCCCACGCCGTCGACCGGATCGATCTCGTGAGCAAGACAGGGTGGCGAAGCGTAGCCACTCGCGCCTCCCGAGCCTCCCGCGCTTCGTGCGGCTCCCGCATCTCCCGCGCCGTCACTGCGCCGCTCGGTCATGGCGCCGCGTCCGCTTGCGAGCCGGCCGGAAGGAGGACCTGCGAGTCGGGCCGCCGGAGGCGCTCGCCCTTTGCGAGAAGCACGCCGCTCTGGATGGCAATGCCGATCTCGAGGCTCTGGGCGATGCGCTGTGCCCGCTCGATGAAGTGCGCGGCCGCTGCGGGCGGGCACACCTCGGTCGCCGTCTCCTCGAACAGCTGCAGCCAGCGATCGAAGTGCCGCGAGTCCACAGCAAGCGGCAGGTGCTTCTGCATGGGGCTGCCGTGATAGATACCGGTCATCAGCGCCACGGACGACCAGAACTCGCACATCCGCCGCAGATGGGGCTCCCAGTCCGCGATGCGCTGATCGAAGACCGGCGCGAGAAGAGCGTCCGCCCGCACTTTCCCGTAAAAAGTCCGCACCAGACGGTCGATCATCGCGTCATCGATACCGGTCTGCTCGACGATGCTCGCCGTGATCTGTGACTGCCGCTCCGTCGGCATGGGCTCACCGAAATAGGTATTTCATATACTTATTTAGTATGCCATACTCGGCCTGTCCACGCCACGGACGGATGCAATGCGCCTGACTTCCTTCACTGATTACGGCCTGCGGGCGCTGATGCGTTTGGCGAGCGACCCCGGTCGTCTCTTCACGACGGAGGAGATCGCCCGCGAGTTCAGCATTTCGCGCAACCATCTGACCAAGGTCGTCCGCAAGCTTGCTCTGGCGGGGGTCATCGCAACGCAGAAGGGAGCGCGTGGGGGCTTTCGTCTGGCGAGGCCCGCCGGTGAGATCACGCTCGGGGAAATCGTACGGCGGCTGGAGTCCCATCAGGCGCTGGTCGAGTGCTTCCGCGCGGATGGCGGCGCCTGTGTGCTGACGCCCGGCTGCCGTTTCAAAGCGCGGCTCGGCGCGGCCCGGGAAGCGTTCCTGCGCGAGCTCGACCGAAGCACGCTCGCGGAGTGCGCCTGGCGACCGCCGGTCAAAGACCCGCGACCACCGGTCGGAAGCGCACAACCGCCGGTCGGAAGCCCGCGACCAATCAAAAGTCCGCGACCACTCAGAAGCCGGCGACCGCGGGGATGATCTCGCGTCCGAACGTCTCGAGCGGCTTCACCGTGTGAACATTCGATAGATTGAATATCGCGTGCTGCACGCCGAGGGCGGCGAGGATCTTGCACTGCTCGATCACGTCCTTGGCCGTCATCTTGCCGGGCTGCAGATCCGCCGTGCCGAGCGTCGTCTTCTCGATCGAGTCGTAGTCCCGCCCGAGAGCGTCGCAGTGCTGCTTGAGGATCGCGAGCTTCGCGCGCACCATCTCCGGCGTTCCATAGAGATTGCAGGCATCGCCGTACTGCGCGACGAGTCGCAGCGTCTTTTTCTCACCGCCCCCCGCGACGAGTATCGGCGGATGGGGGCGTGAGAGAGGCTGCGGGTTGCACAGCGTCTCCTCCAGCCGATTGTGCTTGCCGTGGTACGGGCCACTGTTCCCCGACCACATCTGCTTCGCGATCTGCAGCGCTTCCTCGAGCAGCTCGAAGCGCACGCCGATCGGCGGGAAGGGCACGCCCAAGCCTCTCGCCTCCTGCTCGTTCCAGCCCGCGCCGACGCCGAAGTACGCGCGGCCGCGTGAAAGAACGTCGAGCGTCGTCACCGTCTTCACGAGGATGCCCGGGTAGCGATAGATCACGCCGGTCGCCATCGTGCCGAGCTTCACTTTGGAGGTCTGGGCCGCGAGGAACCCCAGCGTGGTATAGCCCTCCAGCATCTCGTTCTCGTGGGGGCCGACGACGCTGATCTGGAAGAAATGATCCATCACCCACAGGCTGTAAAAGCCGGACTCGTCGGCGACGCGAGCGATCTGCGCGAGCGTGCCGGCAATCTGCAAGGGCCCTCCAGGATATGTGAAATTAGGCACTTGCAATCCAATCTTCATGTGATCCCTCCGCCGAGCGGCTTGCCCTCGCTGCGCTTCCAGTTCCGCATCAGGGTGTTGCTGGGCAGCGTCCGGTCGAGCGTCTTGCGCGCCGTTTCCACCCCTGCGACAGGCAGGCCGGCGGGATCCAGACGGCCGATCTGGACGAGCACGGAGGCCTGGTCCCAGTAGATGTGCTCATGAGCGACCTTGCCGTCGCGGAACTGGACGATGGCGACCAGCGGAATCTCCACCTTGCGCCCAGTCGGTGCGATCCCCGGCAGCATCCAGTCGATCTCCGAGGTGTGGGTGAAGCTGAACAGCAGCTCATCGACCACGCTGTCGGTGCCCACCGTCCGGCTGATGAGTCGGAGGGCCGTATCGGGGGGATTCGCGC
>JASHTA010000047.1 GCA_030040795.1 Gammaproteobacteria bacterium
CTGATGACGGACATCATGGCGGACGTGATCAAGCACGGCACGGGACAGCGCGCGCTCGCCCTGCACCGCAGCGATATCGCCGGCAAGACGGGCACGACCAACCAATCGCGCGATGCGTGGTTCAACGGCTTCACTCAGAAACTCGTCGCCACGGTCTGGGTCGGATACGATCAGGAGCGCTCGCTCGGTGAGACCGAGGAGGGCAGCCGCACGGCGCTGCCGATCTGGGTGTACTTCATGCGCGAGGCGCTGCGAGGGGTACCGGAGGAGCGCCGCGTGATGCCCGATGGGCTCGTGACGCTGCGCATCTCGCCGGCGACCGGCCGGCTGGTGAGCGCTGAGAATCCCGACGGGATCCTGGAGACGTTCATGGTCAATCATCTGCCGGCAGGAGGCGGCGCCCAAGAGGACGCGCAGCCGGGACAGAGTCAGACTCCCAACGGCAATTCGCTTTTCTAGTGGCGGGCCGCGCCCGAGCTCCTACGGATCATGGCCAGACACCGCCCTGCTCGCAGCGACAATCTTCGACGGGCGCTCGCTCAAGAGGCGGCGCGGGTCATGTCCGAGCATGGAATCCGCGATTTCCTGGTGGCCAAGCGCAAGGCGGCGGACCGATTCGGCGTGACGGACAGCGCCTCGCTCCCGAAAAACACGGAAATCGAAGCCGCGCTCGCCGAGTATCAGCGACTCTTCGGAGGCGCGTCGCACGTCGAGTCGCTGCACGCGCAGCGGCGCGCCGCCTTGCAGGCGATGCGCAAGCTCCGCGCCTTCCAGCCGAGGCTCGTCGGGCCCGTGCTGGCGGGCACGGCGACGGCGCACTCGGACGTACAGCTGCACCTCTTTGCGGACAGCGCGGAGTCCGTCGCGATCAGCTTGATGGATCAGGGCATTCGCCACGAGGTCACCGCGCGGCGCGTGAAAATGAACGCCGACCGCGTGCTCGAATACCCCGGCGTCCGGTTCGAGATCAACGATCAGGCGATCGAGGTGACGGTGTTCCCGGCCGATGGAATCCGCCAAGCACCAGTGAGTCCGGTTGACGGACGCCCCATGCGCCGCGCCGACGTCTCCGAGCTCGAGGCGCTGCTCGAGCACTGACGCCGTCAGCTGCGCTTGCCAATCTCGGCGTAATCGCGGCGCGTGGGACCGGTATAGAGCTGCCGCGGCCGCCCGATCCGCATGTGAGGATCGGAGATCATCTCCTGCCAGTGGGCGACCCAGCCGACGGTGCGCGCGATGGCGAACATCACCGTGAACATCGAGCGGGGAATGCCGATCGCGCTGTAGATGATGCCGGAGTAGAAGTCGACGTTCGGGTAGAGCTTGCGCGAGACGAAGTACTCGTCCTTCAGCGCGATCTCCTCCAGGCGCAGCGCGAGCTCGAACAGCGGGCTGTCCGACCGGCCGAGCCGCGCGAGCACCTTGTAGCACATCTCGCGGATGATCTTTGCGCGCGGGTCGAAGTTCTTGTAGACGCGGTGGCCGAAACCCATGAGCCGGAAGTGGCTCGAGCGGTCCTTGGCCATCGCGAGATACTTCGGAATGTTGTCCACCGTGCCGATCTGCTCGAGCATGGCGAGCACGGCCTCGTTCGCTCCGCCGTGCGCCGGTCCCCAGAGCGCCGAGACGCCCGCCGAGATCGCGGCGTAAGGGTTCGCGCCGGTGCTGCCGGCAAGACGCACGGTCGAGGTGCTCGCGTTCTGCTCGTGGTCGGCGTGCAGGATGAAGAGCAGGTCGAGCGCCTGGGCCGCGACGGGGTCCACCTGGTACGGCTCGCAAGGCACGGCGAAGAACATGTGCAGCAGATTGCTGCAGTAGTCGAGGTCGTTGCGCGGGTAGATGAACGGCTGGCCGAGCGAGTGCTTGTGTGCCGCCGCCGCGATGGTCGGCATCTTGGCGACGATGCGATGGGCGAAGATCTCCCGGTGGCGCGGGTTATGGATGTCCATCGAGTCGTGGTAGAACGCCGAGAGCGACGCGACGACCGCCGAGACCATGGCCATCGGGTGGGCGTTGTGATGAAAGCCGTTGAAGAAACGCAACAGCGTTTCGTTGATCATCGTGTGATGCTGGATGCTGTTCGTGAACTCATCGAGCTGGCGGCGGCTCGGGAGCTCCCCGTACAGGACGAGATAGCACACCTCCGTGAACGTGCTTTTCTCCGCGAGCTGCTCGACGGGGTAGCCGCGATAGAGCAGGACTCCCGCGTCCCCGTCGATGTAGGTGATCTTGCTGTCGCAGGCGGCGGTAACGCCGAATCCCGGGTCGTAAGTGAAAAGGTCGTAGTCCTTGTAGATGGACGCGACGTCGATGACGCTTGGCCCGATAGTGCCCGCGCGGACGGGAAGATCCGTCTTCTTGCCTGTGGCGCGGTCGCCCAGCTCGAACTTGCTCTCGGTCATTCTGATTGCGCTTCTGCGGACGCTCGCCGCACACCCGACGTTGCGCGAGCGAAACTGAGCCTTACACGGTCCGCGGACGGAATCAAGGCGAGCGTGCGCGGCGAGCGATCGGTGGTCGCCGCGGGGGAATGATCGATGTTACCGCCGCGTCAACAGCGGCAGCAGCCGTGGTCGGCGCGCCGAGCGGCGGAGCCTCCTGCCGGAGCCGCCTGCCGCTCGTGAACGGCCGGCGGCCGTCAGCGGCGGAGGGTCGCGGTGCCGTACTTCTTGCGGAACTTGTCCACGCGGCCCGCGGTGTCGACGATCTTCTGCTTGCCCGTGTAGAAGGGGTGGCAGTTTGAGCACACCTCGACGTTCAGATCGTGATCGAGCGTGGATCGCGTCTTGAACGTGTTCCCACAGGAGCAGACGACGGTGATCTCTTTATACTCGGGATGAATCGACGCTTTCATGGCTCAACTCGGGTGGGTGACGCGGGCCCGGAAAAAGGGCGCGGGAGTTTACAGGCGAATCGACCGGCGCTCAAGCGCGACCACGGCGCTTTTGCGCGCCAGCCGCGGCCGCCGTGCGGCGAAGGCGATCCAGGGCCGGTTCGAGGCCGACAACTATCCACAGAAGCTGTGGATAAATCTGTGGACACCTCCGGCCCGGAATGCGCGAAATCCGCACGAGATTGCATTTTTGTGACCCTGGCTAAAAAATGACCAGCCAATTTCAAGCTTTCCCCTCAATCACTTATGAGCGTCTCATCGAGCGACTTGACCGGTATAGCGCGTAATCTGCTCATTTACCGATAGCCCCGTCTGGGCCTGTGTATAACGGACGCGGTGCGACACCGCGGCCCGGTGTCAAGGCCTAGTTGACAGCGCCTCGCCGCCGGTGGCAGAGGGCGCCGGCAGGAACCTCAGCAGCAGGTCGTTGAGGAAGCGCGCGCCGAGCGGCGACGGTGTCCAGCAAGCGTTGGCGCAGCTCATCAGCCCGAGTGCCTGCAATTCCCCAAGAATGGGGGCGACGGTGGCCCAACTCAAGCCCGTGCGCGTCTCAAACAAGGCCGTGTCGAACCCGGCGCTGAGACGCAGCGCATTCAGCATGAACTCGAAGGGCAGATCGCGTGCCTCGACGGCCTTGCGGGTCATGGAGGCCGCCGGAGCCGCAAGGTAGCGGCGCGGCTCACGCGTCTGCGCGGTTCGGACGATGCGTCCGTGCGCGGGATCGCTCAGCTTTCCGTGGGCGCCGGCCCCGACGCCGAGGTAATCACCGAACGTCCAGTAATTGCAGTTGTGACGGGCCATGCGGCCCTCGAGCGCATAGGCAGAGGTCTCATACTGGGCGAAGCCGCCGGAGATCAGCCGCTCCTGGCAGGCCGCCAGCATTTCGGCAGCGGCATCGTCCGCCGGAAGAGCCGGTGGCGCCGCCGCGAACGCCGTGCCCGCCTCGATCGTCAGCTGGTAGTGGGAGAGGTGCGCGGGTTCGAGAGCGATCGCGCGCTCGACGTCCTCGATGGCGCCGCGCTCCTCCTGGCCAGGGAGCGCATACATGAGGTCCAGGTTGAAGTTCGCGAGGCCGGCCGCGTGCAGCTCCTCCGCGGCTCGGCACGTCTCCTCGGGCGAATGAATCCGGCCGAGCGCCTGCAGCGCCGCGGCATCGAAGCTCTGCGCGCCGAGCGACACCCGGTTGACCCCAGCCGCGCGGTACTCACTGAAGCGACCGCGCTCGATGGTGCCCGGATTGGCCTCGAGCGTGATCTCGACCTCCTCCGCGAAGCCGAAGACCGTGCGTGCCGCCCCGAGCACGCGCCCGATCGCAGCCGGTGAGAACAAGCTCGGCGTGCCGCCGCCGAGAAACACGCTGATCAGCGCTCGTCCCGCGGCCTCCCCCGCCTGATGCTCCATGTCCTCGATCAGTGCGTCGACGTAGCGCTGCTCCGGCAAGGAGTCCCGCAGCGTGTAGGAGTTGAAATCGCAGTAAGGGCACTTGCGCACGCACCACGGGAAGTGCGCATAGAGCGACAGCGGAGGCAGGCTGAGGGACATGGCAAAGCGATCAATGCGTCCAGGGCGGTGCGGCGTCAAGCGTCGCAGCCGGACATCACAGCCGCAGCTGCGACCGAAGCGATGACAACGCTTGGGCGCGATGGCTCACGGCGTCCTTCTCCCCGGCGTCGAGCTCGGCAGCGGTGCGATGGCCGCGCGCCGGAAGAAAGATCGGATCGTATCCGAAGCCGCCGCGGCCGCGCGGGGCCGTGGCGATCGTGCCTTCCCAGCAGCCTTCCGCGAGGATCGGGCAGGGATCGGCCGCGGGATCGACTGCGGGGTCAGCCGCGGGGTCAGCCGCGGGGTCGGCCGCGGGATCGGCCGCGCCGCCGACATACGCGATGACGCACCGGTAGCGCGCCGTGCGGCGCTCCGGCGGCACGCCTTGCAGCTCCGCGAGCAGCTTCTCGAGGTTCTCCCGGTCCGTCGCGTGCTCACCTGCGTAGCGCGCCGACAGCACGCCAGGCCGCCCGCCGAGCGCATCCACCTCGATACCCGAGTCGTCCGCCAGCGCCGGGAGCCGCGTCGCGCGCGCAGCATGGCGCGCCTTCAGGAGCGCGTTCTCCACGAAGGTCGTTCCCGTCTCGGGTACCGACTCGACGCCGAGCTGCCGCTGCGGCACGAGCTGCCACCCCACCGGGCCGAGCAGCGCTTCGAGCTCACGCAGCTTGCCGGGATTGGCGCTTGCGAGCACGACCCTCACGGCGCCGAGTACAGTGCCCGGGCCTGTGCCGCGAAGAGCCGGCCGAGTCCCGCCGCGGCAAGATCGAGCAGCGCATCGAGCTCGTGGCGCCGAAAGGCGTGGCCCTCGGCCGTTCCCTGCACCTCGACGAAGCCGCCGCCGTTGTTCATGACGACGTTCATGTCCGTCTCGGCTTGGGAGTCCTCGGCGTAATCGAGATCAAGCACCGGCGTACCGTCGAAGATGCCAACGGACACGGCGGCGACCTGGCCGTGAATGGGATTGGCCGGGAGAGCGCCGCGCCGGACGAGGATCTCGCAGGCTTCGGCAAGCGCCACGTAACCTCCCGTGACCGAAGCGGTGCGCGTGCCCCCGTCGGCCTGCAGCACATCGCAGTCGATCGTGACCGTGCGCTCGCCCAGCGCCCGCAGGTCGACCACTGCGCGCAGCGAACGGCC
>JASHTA010000432.1 GCA_030040795.1 Gammaproteobacteria bacterium
GTCGATGAGCTCGAGCTCACCGTTCGCAGCGCCAACTGCCTGAAGGCCGAGAACATCCACTACATCGGCGATCTCGTGCAGCGCACGGAGGTGGAGCTGCTGCGCACGCCGAACCTCGGCAAGAAGTCCCTGACGGAGATCAAGGAGGTCCTGCAGAGCCACGGGCTGATGCTCGGGATGCGGCTCGAGGGCTGGCCGCCGGTGGGCCTCAAGCACGAGGAAGAGCGGGACGTGCTGTAAGCGCATCGAGCGCCGAGGATCCAACATGCGACATCAACTCTCGGGGCGGCAGCTCTCGCGGAACAGCGCGCACAGGCACGCTTTGCTGCGCAACATGAGCGTCGCCCTGCTGCGGCACGAAACGATCCGCACCACCGTGCCCAAGGCGAAGGAGCTGCGGCGCGTCGTCGAGCCGCTGATCACGCTCGCCAAGACCGACAGCGAGGCGCGCCGCAGGCTCGCCTTCTCGCGCCTGCGAGACACCGCCGTGGTCGAGAAGCTGTTCGCGGATCTGGGACCCCGCTTCAAGGCACGGCCGGGCGGCTACACGAGAATCCTGCACATGACGCCGCGGCCGGGCGATTCCGCGCCGATGGCGCTCATGCAGCTCGTCGGCGAGGCGGCAGAGGCCGCGCCCGCCGCGGAAAAGCCGCGCCGCAAGAGGAAGAAGAAGGCGGTCGCCGAAAAGGCGGCCGCCGAAAAGGCGAAGGCGGCCGCAGCGGCCTGACGCGCGGCGCCGCTACTCGCGCTCCACCGCGAAAGCGTCCCGCGTGAGGTTTTCCGCGCCGCTCGCCGTGACGGCAAGGTCGTCCTCGATGCGGATGCCGCCGAATTTCCGCAGGGCGTCGACCCGTGTCCAGTTGATCCTGGCCGCGCGGGTATCGCCACGCGCCTGTGCGAGCAGCGAGTCGATGAAGTAGATCCCAGGCTCCATCGTCACGACGAAGCCTTCCTCGAGCACGCGCGTGAGGCGCAGGTACGGATGGCCCTCCGGGCGGGGGATCTCTCCGCCTTCGGGCGAGCGGAGGAGTCCTCCCACGTCGTGAACCTGCAGGCCGAGCAGATGGCCGATGCCGTGCGGCAGGAAGACGCTCGAGACGCCTGTCGCCACGGCCTCCTCCGCGTCGCAGCTCGTGATGTCCGACTCATGCAGAAGCTCCGCGACCAGGCGGTGCGCGGAGAGGTGGACATCGCGCCAGTCGGCACCGGCGTGCACTCCCGAGCAGAGCGTCTGCTGCACCTCGTCGAAGCGCTCGATGAGCGAGGCGAAGTCGGGATCGGCATAGGAATAAGTGCGCGTCACATCGCTTGCGTACCCGGCGGCCTCCGCGCCCGCGTCGATCAGCATCGAGTGAAGCGCAGGCGGCGGCGTCCGCTCGAGCATCTGGTAGTGAAGGACGGCGCCGCTCTCGTTCAGGGCGACGATCGGGTTGTAGGGCAGCTCCTGCTCGCGCGCGCCGCATGCGCGAATGAATGCGAGCTCGATCTCGAGCTCCGAGGCGCCGCTCGCAAAGGCTCGAGCGGCAGCTCGATGTCCGCGTGCCGCGGATCGATTCGCGGCGCGCAGGCAGGCAAGCTCGTAGGATGTCTTGACGGCGCGGTCGTAATCCAGCCGCGTGAGCAGGTCGCGCGGATTGGCGGTGCGCACTTCCCAAGCCGCCAGCTCGCGAAACAGGGCACCGATATATGCGGTGGTGCCGAGGTTGCCGGGCAGCGCCGCCCGCGCCGCTGCCCGGTCCGCCACGGGCCTCAAATCCACCTGTGGCGTCCAGTACGCTTGCGGCGTCGCCGCCGACTTGTACCAGTAGTCGGCCGGCTGATGAAACAGCAGCACGGGCGTGCGGCCCGGCTCGTAGTAGAGGAAGCAGTCCGGCACGTCGACGAGCGGTACCCACGCCTTGAACCACGCGTGGGCCTTGAACGGGTAAGTCTGATCGTCGCGAAAGATCGGCGCGAGAGGACCGGAGTACACGATGACGCCGGAGTATCCGCACGCGGAGAGCGCGCGATCGAAGCGGGCGCGCTGCGTCAGCACGTGAGCGGCGTGGAGCGCCTCGAGGTCGAGCGTTCCGTCCGGCGTTTCGTCCATCGCAACCCTCTGCGTGATGATCCGAGCGCGATTGTAGACACCCTGTCCCCGCCACGAGGATGCACCCGTTCAGGAAGCAGCGATGTTGCAATGCAACATTCCCGCAGCAGCTTCCAGGGCTCGCGGGGAAGCCTCGAAACAGGCCGGCCGCCCGCTGACCGCGGCGGGCGCAGCGATCGGCTGTCGGCGTGCGCCGACGGTTACAGTTGCTTCATTCGGGTTTCAAAAGCCATGGCGACTCTATAGAATCCGCGACGGCGATCAGGAATCGCCAGACAAACTAGTTTGTTTGATTTCCAGGTCTCACTCACCGTTGCTTCTTCTTTCGGGGTACCCCTCAATGAATACCAAACTCGCTCTCAGCGCTGTGGTCGCGGCGCTCTTACTGGCTGCCTGCGGCAAGCAGGAAGCCTCGAGCCCGGCACCCGCGGCGGAATCGACACCTCCGGCGGCGGCTCCGGCCTCTCAGCCGGCGGCTCCGGCTGCAACCCCGCCCGCCGCAGGCGGAGACAATGGTGCCGCGGCGGCTCCGCCTGCCGGCGGCGACAATGGTGGCGCAGCGCCGCCTGCTGGCGGTGCTCCCGCTGGCGGAGCCAGCCCGCCGCCGGCCAATGGCGGTGGAGCTCCAGCCTCGCCGCCGAGCCAGTAAGCCCGAGGCTTGCTGACTCGAGCCTCGAGGAGGCTCACGTACAGGCCCGGACCGGCGCGCAAGCGTCCTGTCCGGGCCTTTCGTTTCGGGCTCGAGCTCGAGCGATGGGATGACCGGCGGATGGCTTCCAACCCCATCATGATGGTCAGCGTGCGCGATGCGCGCACTTCAGAGTCCGACCGGCTCTGGATCGAGCGCGTCTATCGCGACTATCTCGACGATCTCGCGCCGCTCAACACCGGCATCTTTCCCGTTCTCGGCGAGGTGGGCCACCGCGAGCCCGACCAGATCGCGCGCTGGTTCGGCGACCCGAGCGCCTTTCCGCTCGTCATCGTCAAATCCGCCGAGCCGGTCGGCTTCGCGATGGTCGTGCGCGGGGCATCCGCAGCGGGCGGCCGCGAGCCGGCTTACCGCATGGCCGAGTTCTTCGTGTCCCGTCCGAGCCGCGGGCTCGGGATCGGGAATATCGCCGCTCAGCTGATCCTCGATCGATTCGCCGGGCGATGGGAGATCGTCGAGTATCTGCGCAACCCCGGCGCCGTAAGCTTCTGGCGCCGAGTCCTCTCCGCTTACACGCGGGGCAATTTCCAGGAGCGCATCGTCAACGGCGAGGTCCGGCAGGTATTCGAATCGGGGCGCGCCGCGCGCGCTCTGCCGTCGTGAGCTGCGGCTTCAGATACTGCCCCGTGTAGGAGCCCTCGGTCCGCGCCACCTGCTCGGGTGTGCCGCAAGCGAGGAGCCGGCCGCCGCCGGCGCCGCCTTCGGGCCCCAGATCGATCACCCAGTCGGCCGTCTTGATCACATCGAGCTGGTGCTCGATCACGACGACCGTATTGCCCTCATCGCGCAGCCGGTGCAGGACATGCAGCAGCTGGGCGATGTCGTGGAAGTGAAGGCCCGTTGTCGGCTCATCGAGGATGTAGAGCGTGCGCCCCGTCGAGCGCTTGGCGAGCTCGCGCGACAGCTTGACGCGCTGCGCCTCCCCGCCCGAGAGCGTCGTCGCGTTCTGACCCAGCTCGAGATACGCGAGCCCCACGTCGGTGAGCGTCTGCAGCTTCCCCGCGATCGCCGGCACACTTTGAAAGAACCTGAGCGCATCCTCCACCGTCATCTGCAGAACTTCGTGGATATTGCGGCCCTTGTAGCGGATCTCGAGGGTCTCGCGGTTGTAGCGCTGGCCCTTGCAGACATCGCAGGCCACGTAGAGGTCCGGCAGAAAGTGCATCTCGACCTTGATCACACCGTCGCCCTGACACGCTTCGCAGCGTCCGCCCTGGACGTTGAAGCTGAAGCGGCCGGGGTCGTAGCCGCGCGCGCGGCTCTCGGGCACCGCGGCAAAGAGCTCTCGCAGCGGTGTGAAGATCCCCGTATAGGTCGCCGGATTGGAGCGTGGCGTGCGGCCGATCGGGCTCTGATCGACGTCGATTACACGGTCGAGGTGCTCGAGCCCCTCGATCTGCTCACAGGGCGCGCCGCGGTCCGGCGTACCGTTGAGGCGCGCGGACGCGTGCTGAAACAGCGTGTCGAGAATGAGCGTCGACTTGCCCGATCCGGATACGCCCGTGACGCACGTGAGCAGCCCGAGCGGGATGTCGACGGAGATGTTCTGCAAGTTGTTGCCCCGCGCGCCGCGGATGCGCAGAGCTTTTTCCGGATCGCGCTGCGTGCGGGCGCCGGGCAGCGGAATCGAGCGCCGCCCGCTCAGGTACTGTCCCGTGAGCGATGCGGGATTGCTCATCACCTCGCGCGGACTGCCGGCGGCAACGACGGCGCCGCCGTGAATGCCGGCGCCCGGGCCCAGGTCGACGAGATAGTCGGCGGCGAGGATCGCCTCCTCGTCGTGCTCCACCACGATCACGGTGTTGCCCATGTCGCGCAGGGCGGCGAGCGTATCGAGGAGGCGGCGATTGTCCCTCTGGTGCAGGCCGATCGAGGGCTCATCGAGGATGTACATGACGCCCGTGAGCCCCGAGCCGATCTGGCTCGCGAGCCGGATGCGCTGCGCCTCGCCGCCGGAGAGGGTCTCGGCGCTGCGATCGAGCGTCAGGTAGCCGAGCCCCACGTCCACGAGGAATTTGAGGCGGCTCGACACGTCGCTCACGATCTTGGCCGCGACCTCGCCGCGGCGGCCCGGGAGCGAGAGCGTCCGGAAGAACTGGAGCGCCGCGCCCACGTCGAGCCGGGCGATCTCGGGGAGGCTGCGGTCGGCGACGAACACGAATCTCGCAACGCGGTTGAGCCGGGTTCCCTCGCAGTCGGGGCAGGTGCGCACGCCGAGGTATCTCGCGAGCTCTTCGCGCACGGTGGACGACTGCGTTTCCCGATAGCGCCTCTCGAGATTCGGCAGGATGCCCTCGAACGGCTGCCTCCTGCGCGCATCGCGTCCGCCCTCCCCGCGAAACTCGATCTTGCGCCCGCCGCTGCCGTGCAGAACGACCTCGCGGACCTCGGGCGGCAGCTCCGTCCACGGCGTCTCGATATCGAAGCGGTAATGGCGGGCGAGCGATTGAATGAGCTGGAAGAAGTGGACGTTGCGCCGGTCCCAGCCGCGGATCGCGCCGCTCGCGAGCGAGAGGCTCGGATGCACGATCACGCGCTGCGGGTCGAAGAACTCCTGAACGCCGAGCCCGCCGCACGCCGGACAGGCGCCCGAGGGGTTGTTGAACGAGAAGAGCTTCGGCTCGAGGGGCGGGACGCTGTAGCCGCAGACGGGACAGGCGTGGCGGCTCGAGAACACGATCGGCTCGCGCGCCGGCTCATCGAGGAAAAGGAGGCGGGCGAGGCCGCCCGAGAGGCGCAGACTCGTCTCGAGCGACTCGGCCAGCCGCGATGCGGCGTCGCGCTTGATGCGCAAGCGATCGACGACCGCCTCGATCGAGTGTTTTCGCTTGGGGTCGAGCCCGAGGGGACCGTCCAGCTCTCGAATGCGTCCGTCGACGCGGACTCGCACGAAGCCCTGGGCCGCGATGCCGGAGAGGATCTCGGCATGCTCGCCCTTGCGGTCGCTCACGAGCGGGGCGAGCAGCGCCACGGAGGTTCCCTCGGGCAGCTGCAGCGCCTGGTCCACCATCTGGCTCACGGTCTGCGCGGCGAGATCGATCGAGTGGTCGGGACATCGCGGCACGCCTGCGCGCGCAAAGAGCAGCCGCAGGTAGTCGAAGATCTCCGTGACGGTGCCGACCGTCGAGCGGGGGTTGTGGGAGGCCGCCTTCTGCTCGATCGCGATGGCCGGCGAGAGCCCCTCGATGCTGTCCACGTCCGGCTTGTCCATCATCGACAGAAACTGCCGCGCATACGCGGAGAGCGACTCGACGTAGCGGCGCTGGCCTTCGGCGTAGAGCGTATCGAACGCAAGCGAGGACTTGCCCGAGCCCGAGAGGCCCGTCAAGACGATCAGCCGGTCGCGCGGCAGGTCGAGATCGATGCTCTTGAGATTGTGCGTGCGCGCTCCGCGGACGCGGATGTACTGCATGGACGTTCCATCGGCTGGGACCGCTATTATCCGCGCCGGGCCAAAATCTGCACGAAGACGCTCGAAATGCAGGTCGCAGGCCGGGAAGGGCCCGACTACAATAGCCGCACCCTCTCGGAGTAGGACGCACGGCCATGGCGCGCGGTATCAACAAAGTCATTCTCGTCGGCCATCTCGGCGCAGATCCCGAGACGCGCGCCATGCCTTCCGGCACGAGCGTGTGCAACTTGCGCATCGCGACGACCGAGAGCTGGAAGGACCGCCAATCGGGCGAGCAGCAGGAGCGCACCGAATGGCACCGGGTCGCGATCTTCGGCCGGCTCGCGGAGATCGCCACCGAGTACCTGCACAAGGGCTCGCAGGTCTATATCGAGGGGAGCCTGCGCACGCGCAAGTGGCAGGACAAGCAGGG
>JASHTA010000433.1 GCA_030040795.1 Gammaproteobacteria bacterium
GGCCGATCCGCAGCGGAAGATCCGAGACCGTCCTGCCCTCCGTCGCGAGGATGAGGCGTCCGACGATCTCTCGAGTGGTGTCCGGCATCGCCGGTGTCGCCGGCGTCGCCGGTGCGCGGTTTCCCGCCGGCTGATCGGTGTGCATGCGGCTCGCCTGGTGTGCACGCGCGCTGAATTCGACCCAGCGAAGCTCCTGCACCGACGCCGTGATGTCGTCGGGCACGACGTGGTCGCGGTCGACGCCGTAGGCGGCCATCATCGCCGTGTCGCATAGCGTGTTGATGAGGCGTGGCACGCCCCCGGTGTAGCGGTAGATCTCGGGAAAAGTCTCCTCCGCGAAGAGGGTCCGGTCGCCGGCTCCGGCGACCTCGAGCCTGTGCTGGATGTAGGCGCGCATCTCCGCCGGCGTGAGCCGGCCGAGATGAAAGCGCAGCCGGATGCGCTGCGCGAGCTGCACGAGATCCGGCGCATCGAGCTTGTCGTTGAGCTCGGGCTGACCCGCGAGGATGATGCGCAGCACCTTCTCCTTCGTGGTCTCGACGCCCGAGAGCAAGCGGATCTCCTCGAGCACCCTCAGGGAGAGGTTCTGGGCCTCATCGACGATGAGCAGCACCTTGCGGTCGGCGGCGTACTGCTCCACGAGGAAGTTGTTGATGGTCGCGATGAGCTCGGCCTTCTTCATCTTGAAGGGCGAGAAGCCGAATTGAACGAGCACGGCCTGCAGGAAATCGACCGCCGAGACCTGGGTCTGATTGATCTGCGCGACCACCACGTCCTTCTGGATCTCCTGCAGGAACGACTCGATGAGGGTCGTCTTGCCGGAGCCGATCTCGCCCGTGATCACGACGAATCCGTCGGTGAACCAGATCGTGGACTCCATGTACGCTTTGGCGCGCGCGTGCTGTTTGCTCAAATACAGGAACTGCGGGTCCGGGCTCAGCCGGAACGGCAGCTCCTTCAGCTTGAAAAGCTCGAGATACATGGCCGAGCGGATCCTGCGGCGTCTGAAAGGCGCGACGGCGACGCCTCGGACCGATCTTACGGGATGCGAATGTCCGGGGCCAACTCGGCCAGCAATCGCCGTGCCCCGGCGTCTCGGGCTCGGGCCGTCGTCGCAACGAGCGTGCAATGCCCGAGTTTGCGTCCCGGCCGCGGCTCCTTGCCATAATCGTGCAGATGCACGCCCGGCCGGGCGAGGAGCTGCGCGCGAGGCGGCAGCTTGCCGATGAGATTGATCATCGCCGAGTGGCCGCAGGCGCGCGTCGATCCGAGCGGCAGGCCCGTAATGGCGCGCACGTGATTCTCAAACTGGCTGGTGACCGCGCCTTCGATGGTCCAGTGCCCGGAGTTGTGCACGCGGGGGGCCATCTCGTTCGCAATGAGGCGGCCCGAGCGCACGAAGAACTCGATCGTGAGGACACCCACGTATCGGAAATGGCGCAGCGCGCCGCGCAGGTACCGCGCCGCGAGAGATTGCAGGCGCACCGGCCCGCACGGCGCGCGCGTGACGCGCAGGATCCCCTGCGCGTGGACGTTGAGGCACAGCGGATAGATTGCGATCTCGCCGCGCTGGCCGCGCGCCCCGATGATCGACACCTCGGAGTCGAACGGGACATACTCCTCGTACAGCAGGGGCACGGAGCCGAGGCGGACCCACGCCTCCTCCACCTCCTCGGGCGTACGCACGAGGGCCTGTCCCTTCCCGTCGTAGCCGAGACGGCGAGTCTTCAACACGCCCGGCAGCCCGACACGCTGCACGGCAAGCGTCAGCTCGCGGCGCGACTCGACGCTGTGCCAGCGTGTGGTCGGGATGTGGAGCCGCTCGAAGAGCCGCTTCTCGCTTGCGCGGTCTTGCGCGGTCGCGAGGGCGGCGAGCGAGGGTCTTACGGGGCAGCGTCCGGTGAGCACGCGCAGCGCGTCAACAGGGATGTTCTCCCAATCGAAGGTCACGACGTCGCACCGCGAGCCGAGCTCGGCGAGTCGGGCCGCATCCGTGAACTCGGAGCAGATGAGCGGCGCAACCTGTCCGGCAGGCGTGGACGGAGAGCGGTCGAGGAAGAGGAAATCGAGGCCGAGCGGATAGCCTGCCAGCGCGAGCATGCGACCGAGCTGGCCGCCGCCCACGACGCCGATCGTCATGCCCGGCTCGCGTCGCGCGGATCCGGATTTTGGAGCACGGAGGCCGTCTGCTGCTCGCGGTAGGCGTGCAGGGCTGCCTCGATGGCGGGGCGCTTGTTGGCGAGGATGGCGGCGGCGCTCAGCGCCGCGTTGACCGCGCCGGCGATGCCGATCGCGAAGGTGGCGACCGGCACTCCCGCGGGCATTTGCACGATCGACAGCAGGGAATCGAGCCCGTTCAGGGTCCGGGACTGCACCGGCACGCCGAGCACGGGCAAGGTCGTCTTCGCGGCGGCCATGCCCGGCAGATGTGCAGCGCCCCCGGCGCCGGCGATGATCACTTCGAGCCCCCGTTTGCGGGCGCTTCCTGCGTATTCGAACAGGAGATCCGGGGTCCGGTGCGCCGAGACCACGCGCACCTCGTAGGGGATGGCCAGCGCATCGAGCGTCTCGGCGGCACGGCGCATCGTCTCCCAATCCGATGCCGAGCCCATGATGATGCCGACGAGGGGCTGCGTGGTGTCGGCGCGGGCCTGCATAGGGTCATTGTACCCGGTCTGGCGCGCAAGGCGCCGCGTCTCGAGCGCCGCCCCCGCCTGCTTTGCAGCGAGCGCGCTGCGGATCGCCTCGACGTCAACTTCGCGCATCAACCGCCCGATGTACTGGCGTTGCCGTGCGCCGGCGCCGCGGCTGTTGATGCTACGTGCGTCGCGGATGGCCTCGGCGAGGCGCTCCGGCAACCCGAGCGCGTCGAGCTCCGCGTCGCGCAGTCCGATCAGCTCCTCCCCGAGCGCCTGCGCGGCCTCGGCCGCGCGCTTGCGCGCACTGCGGCTTGGAGGCGGCTCTGCGGACGAGCCCCGCTTCTCTTGGTCTTTCGTACCCACACCGTGCTCGCAGGCTCGCTGGCCGCAAGGATTGCTACAATGATTGTGCACCAGTGCGAGGGCCGGCTCGAGTATGCAGCAGGAAGTGGACGCATCGCGGATCCCCGAGCTCTCGGCCGTCGTGAGGCTCGCCTTGCAAGAGGCGCGGCGGAGCGGTGCCAGCCAGTGCGAGGCCGACGCGAGCCTGCAGCGCGGCCTGACCGCCACCGTGCGGCTCGGGGAAGTCGACACGGTGGAGTACCAGCGCGACCGCGGCCTCGGTGTGTCGGTCTACTTCGGCAAGCGCAAGGGCTCGGCCAGCACGGCGGATCTGAGCTCGGCGGCCGTGCGGGCTACCGTGGAGAAGGCCTGCGCCATTGCCCGCTACACGGCCGAGGACGAGGCGAACGGTCTCGCCGACCCCGAGGATCTGGCCCGCGACATCCCCGATCTCGATCTGCATCATCCCTGGCCGCTCGAGCCGGACGAGGCCGTGTCGCTCGCCCGCGCCTGCGAGTCGGCGGGCCTCGGCGTCGATGCGCGCGTGACGAACTCCGAGGGGGCGTCAGTCTCCAGCCAGCGGGGCGTGCGAGTCTATGGCAACTCGCACGGCTTCCTCGGCGGCTACGCGAGCACCTCGCATACGGTGACCTGCGTGCTGCTCGCTCAGCAGGACGCGGACATGCAGCGCGACTACTGGTACTCGACCGCGCGCGATCCCGCGG
>JASHTA010000434.1 GCA_030040795.1 Gammaproteobacteria bacterium
GCACCCGCTCGAGGATACGGCGCGGATCGAGCCAAGCGATGAGCTGATCGCCGTCGACGATGTAGACGCGCTCGAGCGGGCGCTTGGGCAGTTGCTCGAGCAGCTCCCGCACGGTCGTGTTCCGCGGGACGATCGAGGCGGCCGGCTTTACGAGGGGCTCGACGGTCCGCAACCGCCAGTCATCCGGCGCCGCTGCCGCCTCCGCGCGGGCGAGGGAGGCGTGATAGACCGACTCCCCGTGACGATAGACCTTCGCCGTGTAGTGCGCCGTGACGCAGACGAGCATGAGCGGCAGGACGATCTGGTAGTCACCCGTCAACTCGAAGACCATCAGGATCGAGGTGAGGGGAGCGTGTGTCGTCGCCGCGAGAAACCCTCCCATGCCGATGAGCCCATAGGCCGCGGGCGCCGAGGTGATTGACGGAAGTGCCACGTGCATCAGCTCCCCGACGAGCGTGCCGATCGCGCACCCGATGAACAGCGTCGGGGTGAAGATGCCGCCCACACCTCCCGAGCCGATCGTCGCCGCGGTGGCCGCCACTTTCGCGAAGAGGACCCAAAGCAGCCACAGGCCGGCCGTCCGGCCTTGCAAGATGTCGCCGACGACGCTGTAGCCATTGCCCCAGACCTGAGGCACCCAGATCGAGATGGCTCCGACGATGACCCCGCCCAGCGCGAGCTGCAAATAGGGCGGCCAGCGCAGGCGAACGAAGCGGGACTTGGCGAAGTCGATCAGATTGAGAAACGGCGGGGCAAGGTGGCCGAGGAGCACGCCGAGCACCACGAAGAAGACGAGCTCGACGTTCGAGCCGAACTGAACGTGAGGCACATCGAAGAGCGAGCCGTACCCGAGGAAGCGGTGGATCGTCACGTTCGAGGTGACGGAGGCAACGACGAGGGGGCCGAAGCTCTCCATCGCCATGTTGCCAAGCACGATCTCCGAGACGAACAGAGCGCCGGAGATGGGCGCGTTGTAGGCCGCAGCGATACCGGCGGCCGCTCCGCAAGCGACCATGAGCCGCAGGCGCGGGATGGAGGCGCGCGAGAGCGCGCCGAGCTTCGAGCCCACCATCGCGGCGAGCTGCACCATCGAGCCCTCGCGACCGATCGAGCCCCCCGAGGCGATCGAGCAGAGCGAGGAGAGGCTGCTCACGAGCGTGGTGCGAAAGCCGATCCGACCGTCCCCGACGAGCACGGCCTCCATGTAATCGACTGCCCGAGGTGCGGTGAGCACGCGGCCGGCCCAGTGCAGCACGAGTCCGGCGAGCAGGCCGCCGACGATCGGAATGGCCATGCGGTGCCACCAGACGAGTTCGATCGCGGCATCGACGAGACCCTGCGTCCGCTGGCCGGTGAAGATCCGCTCGAGCAGGCTCAGGCTCTCGCGGAATGCGACGGTCGCGAGCGCACCCAGAAAGCCCGTGAGCGCCGCCCAGAAGATGATGCCGGCGAGATCCTCGTGCCCGAAGAGCAGCAGCCTCAGCCGCGTGACGAGCGAGAGGGAAAGCTGCGGGAGATCCCGTACGTGGTTCGCCATGAGCGCCGAGGCCAGAGTGCTTCAGGGCCGTAGCATAGCGGTGTCTGGACAGCGTCGCTGTTGAGTTCCGGGGTCGACCCGTCCACGGCCTAGCCTCGGCCGAGCGGCGCACCTTGCGCGAACGGCGCACCTCGGCCGAGCGGCGCACCTTGGGCGAGCGGCGCACCAGGGAACCCCCGTACCGGCCAAGCATTGGCCTGACATGACCGGCTCGGGGGCAACGCATGATCACTGCGTGCTCGCAATGCGGAACGCTGCAGGATCTGATTCCCCTTCCCCCGGGGACGACGGCCTTCTGCTCGATCTGCGAGAACCCGCTCGAGCGCACGAGCGGGCGCGGCATCCAGGCCGCCTTCGCCTGCGCATCGTCCACGCTGTTCCTGCTGTTTCCCGCGAACCTCCTCCCCGTCCTCACCGTCTCGATGCTCGGCATGACGCGCGTGAGCCGCATCGGCTCGGGCGTCGTCTCGCTGTGGACTCATCAGTGGGTGCTCGTTGCCGTGCTGGTCGCAGCGTTCGCCGTCGTACTCCCCTTCGTGCGCTACGGGCTCCTCACGACGGTGCTCGCCCTCATACTCGCCCGCCGGCATCCGCGCTGGCTCGGCCGGGCGTTTCGGTGGGCCATCCAGCTCGACGCCTGGAGCATGCCGGATGTGTTTCTCATCGGCCTTGCCGTCGGCTACAGCCGGGTCGCCGCCAACTTGCCGGTCACCATCGGCTGGGGTGGCATTTGCTTCATCGCCGCGGCGCTCCTCTCGATGCTCTCGCGCGCCGCACTCGACCGGCGCACGGTCTGGCGGTCCATCGAGCTCGATCTGCCTGCGCTCACGGCTCACGAGCCCCTCATCTCTTGCACCGCGTGCGACCTGGTGATGCCGGCGGATGCGGAAGGCACGGCCTGTCCGCGCTGTGGGCTGCGCCTACATTCGCGCAAGCCCGACGCGGTCGTCCGCACGCTGGCGCTCATCATTGCGGCCTTCGTCCTGTACATCCCCGCCAACATCTATCCCATGAGCACCGATGTGCAGCTCGGCGATCTCATTCCGCACCGGATCGTCGATGGCATCATGGAGCTGTACGAGGCCGGGCTGTGGCCGCTCGGCGTCCTCATCTTCTGCACGAGCATCGCGATCCCCTTCTTGAAGCTCGCAGGGCTCGGCTGGCTCCTCATCTCCATTCGGCGCAAGTCGCGCGGTAGACTACGCATGAAGACGCGGCTCTGCCGGCTCATCGACGAGATAGGACGCTGGTCGAACACGGACGTGTTCACCATCGCCGTCTTCCTGCCGGTTCTGCAGTTCGGCGGCATCGTGAGCACGCAGGCGGCGACGGGCATCACGGCGTTCATCGGCGTCGTCGTGCTCACGATGCTTGCCTCGCGCACGTTCGACCCGCGGCTGATGTGGGATGCGGCGCGCGAAGGTGGCCCGTGAACGATGAACGCGGTGTCCCCGCGATCCGTACCGCGACGACGCGGCGGAAGAGTTGGTGGCCGGGCTGGATCTGGGCGATTCCCCTCGCGGCGATCGGAATCGTCGTCTGGCTGATGCTGCGAGCCTTGAGCAGCCGCGGAGTCGGGGTGACCCTCGTCCTGGAAGATGCGACCGGCATGAGCGATAACAATACCAAGGTGCTCTATCGCGGCCTCGCGGTCGGCACGGTGAGCGATCTTGCGCTCGCGGCCGACGGCCGGCACATCGTCGCGCACCTCGACATCGACCGCGACATGAGCCCGTACATCCACTCCGGCACGCGCTTTTACGTGGAGGGAGGCAAACCGAGCTTCTCCGACCCCGCCTCGCTGAAAGCCCTCATCTCCGGACCCACCATCGAGCTCGTCCCCGGGGCGTCAGGCACCGCGGGCCGGGCCGGCACCGCAGGTTCGGTGGACGCCGCGGGCCCGACCGGCACCGCAGGTTCGGTGCGCACCGCGGGTTCGGCGGGCACCGCGGGCCCGGCATCCAGAGAGCCGGCGCGGCGTTTCGTCGCGATCGAGGGCACCCCGCCCGAGCGCCTCGCCGTCGCTCTGCCGTACGTCGTGACGTTGAGGGGCGCGGTGGGGGGAATCGAAGTGGGCTCCCCCGTCATGCTCGAGGAGTTTCCGGTCGGCGAGGTGGCAAGCACCGAGCTTGCAACGGACGCTCGAGAGGGCCGGATCGACACCCGAGTCTTGCTGTGGCTCGACCCCACTCGCTTTCACATCGAGGGTGCCGCACCGCACGGGGAGAGCTGGTCGGCCACCCTGAACTTCGCTCTCGCGCAGCTCATCGCGCATGGGCTGCGCGCGAGCGTCTCTCAAACGCCTCCGCTCATCGGCAGTCCGCGGGTCACGCTCGAGATGATACCCGATGCCGCCCCGGCGGAGCTTGGCAGGGTCGGCGGCTACCCGGCGATTCCGGCGATAGAGGGCGGCGGCCTCGAGGCGTTCACCCAAAAGCTCGGCCGCGTACCGATCGATCAAATCGCCGACAACGTGCGGGCAGTTGCCGAGCGGCTGAAGGCGCTGAGCTCCTCGCCGCAGCTCGATGACAGCATTCGACACCTGGACAGTGCGCTCGCCGAGCTCGACCGGACCGTCCGCACGACAGGTCCGCAGATCGCACCCACGCTCCGCGACGTTCACCGTACCGTCGCCAGCCTGCGCCAGACCGCGGCCAACATCGACGCGACCGCGGACACCGCCAAGGCCATGATGAGCGGCAGTACGGCGGCTCCGGGCGGCAGCCTCCAGCAGGCGCTGCAGGAGCTGACCGATGCGGCGCGCTCCATTCGCTCGCTCGCCGATTATCTCGATCAACACCCCGAAGCGCTCATCCGAGGCAGGTAGCACGCATGAAACGGATCGCCGTCCTCGCCCTCTCCGCGCCGTTCGCCCAGCTGTTTCTCGGCTGTGCCTCGAGTCCACCGTCGCATTTCTACTCGCTGACCGCCGTCGCCCCCGCGGGCTCCGAGCAGGCGTCTGCGGCATCTTCGCCGGGGGACGCATCGTCGGCGCCCACCCTTCCCTCGACACCGTTGGTCCGCGTTGCGGCGGTGCACATCCCCTCCTCGCTCGATCGCGAGGAGATCGTCCGTCGAGGCTCGGGCAACGAGCTCGAGA
This sequence comes from Gammaproteobacteria bacterium, assembly GCA_030040795.1. GTDB lineage: Bacteria > Pseudomonadota > Gammaproteobacteria > Steroidobacterales > Steroidobacteraceae > JASHUC01. The sequence continues at coordinate 4,638 of JASHTA010000434.1, forward strand.
TCAATGGCCTCGACCGCTGGGGCGCTCCGCTCGATGAGATGGTGCAGCGTGTTCTCACCGAGGATTTGCTCGAGCGCTTGCCTGCGGGCGCCGTCGTCCTTCCGAGCAGCCCGGCGCCGGCACGGACGGACCGGATCGTCGTCGACATCCTGCAGTTTCAAAGCGATGCCGATGGCGCCGTCGTCCTTGAAGGAAGCTGGTCGCTGCTCGAGCCGAAATCGAGCACCCCCTCTTTGATCCGCAACATCCGCTACAGCGAGACGGCGAGTCCAGCAGCCCGCTACGGCGATCAGGCCGCGGCGATGAGCAGAATGCTCGGACGCTTGGCTGACGAAATCGTAATGAGCTTGCCGCGGCATTGAGGCCGCCGCGTCGCGGCGACGGTTGCGGCGGGCATCGTTCTTGCGATCTCGCCGCAACGACATTGCTCGCCGTCCTCGGCGACTCACCCAAGGAGTGTGGTCATGCGTCACCGTAATCGTTGCCATCTCACAGTCCTCCCTCTCGCGCTCGGAGCGCTCGGGCTCGGCGCTACCGCGCTCGCGCAGACAGCGACCGAGAGCCCTTCGCACTCGACGATGTCGCGCTCCGCGCGGCACGACGCTCGAGATGCCCGTGACGCGCAGGATCGCGTCAATCGTGCAGTCAAGGTCGTCGATGAGATGAAACAGGATCCGCATCTCGCACGCTTGCTCGAGCAGGCGCACGGGGTGTTCGTCATTCCGCACTTTGGCCAGGGCGCGTTCATCGTGGGCGGAGAGGGCGGAGGCGGAGTGGTCCTCGCCCGCCACGGCGCCAAGTGGAGTGATCCGGCGTTCTTCGCCGTCGGGGGAGCGAGCATCGGCGCACAGGCCGGCGGATCGGGCGGCGCCGTTGCGATGCTGCTCATGACGCCAAGAGCGCTCGAGAAATTCGAGACGTCGACAGGCAAGTGGTCGCTGCGCGCAGGCGGGGGCCTCACGGTCGTCAACTACTCCGAAACCCTCCGCGGGAAAGCCGCCGCTCGCGGCGATGTGATCGTTTGGAGCAACCAGAAGGGCCTCTACGGAGGACTCACGGCAAGCGCGACGGATGTGACACCCGAGTCGCGGCTTGACCATTCATATTACCGGCAGGAAGTCGGCCCGCGGGACATCCTCACCGGCTCGGCGAGCAACGCGAACGCGGATCCGCTGCGCGATGCGCTGCTCACGCACGTCGCCTCGAAATGATCGCCTGAGCGGGGATGCCGAAGGACCGGCATCCCCGGCACGCCCGCGCATCGCCACCACCCCGTCAGGTGCTGACCTTCGGGCCCTGCGGACCCTGCGGGCTCTCAGGACCTTGCGGTGGCGGCCAGGGGTGATCGGACTTGCCGTTGAAGATGGCGTCCGGCTCGGCACGCTTGAGTGTCCAGAAGCCGCGCGAGATCTCATTCTGGAGCTGACCCGGGGCCCAGCCTGCGTGGCCGACGAAAATCCGCAGACCCTCCATCGGCTTGTCGCGGGTGAGCAGTTGCAGCAGCAGCTGGGAATCCGAGCTCAAGTAGACCCCCGGGCAAGCTTGGACCGCATGCTCGGGCGGCGTCGCGGCGCGAAACAGGAACCACACGGACTCGAACTCCACGGGTCCGCCGAAGTAGACCTTGTCGGGCAGCTGCGCGAGGCGCTTGAGCTTCGGGAAAAGATGCGAGACGGGGACGGGCGTCGGCCGGTTGACGATGATCCCGACGGGAGCCGGACCGAGATTATTCATCACGAGCACGACCGACTCCCCGAAAATGGGATCGGTCACATCGTCTTGAGCAACGATGAAGATGGCGGTGGTGGGCTTTGCGGGCGATGGCTTCGCGGCTGGAGACTCCGCGGCTGGAGACAATGCGGGCGGGGGTTGCGCGTCAGCGGCCGGAGCCGGCCCTGCGGACCCCGACAGGAGCAGCAGAGCGCAGAGTACCCCTGCCCCGTAGCGCTCTAGGCCGAGACCGTTTCTCACTGGCGTCACTCGCCTCCGCGTCCTGGCGCGGCGTTCGACCGCTCAGGGGATTTTACGCCGCCGCGGCGGCTTGCGCCCATCCGCCTTCTGGCGGACCGCGCGGCGCCGCTCAGCGAACGGGAGACGGCTTCAGATTCCAGATCTGATCGGCGTATTCCGCAATGGTACGGTCGCTCGAGAACTTGCCGCTGCGGGCGACGTTGATGATCGCCTTGCGCGTCCATGCCTCGCGGTCCGCATAGAGCGTAGTGAGCTCCCGATGCGCCCGCGCGTAGTCGGTCAAGTCCGCAAGGTGCCGGTACGCATCACCGTGCACCAGCAGTGCATCGCGGATCGGGCCGAAGACGCCCGGCTCGTTGCGACTGAAGTGGTCGGAGAAGATCAGATCGAGCGCCATCCGGGTTTCAGGCTCGTTCGCGTAGTGCCAGTGAGGGTCGTACCAGCCGGCGCTGTCCACGACCTGCTGCGCCGTCAGTCCGAAGAGGAACAGGTTCTCTGCACCCGCCTCCTCCGCCATCTCGATCGTCACCCCGTCACGCGTGCCGATCGTCAAGGCGCCGTTCATCATGAATTTCATATTGCCGGTTCCACTCGCCTCGAAGCCCGCGGTGGAGATCTGCTGGGAGACGTCGCAGGCCGGAATGAGCCGCTCGGCCATGCTGACGTTGTATTCCGGCAGGAAGAGGACCTGCAGTCGGCCGCCGATGAGCGGATCCCGCTCGATGGTCTCGGCGATGTTGTTGATGAGCTTGATGATGAGCTTCGCGAGGTGATACGCGGGCGCCGCCTTGCCGGCAAACAGAAAGAGGTGCGGCGTGAACTCCTGGCCCGGATCGAGCCTCAGCCTGTTGTAGAGAACGACGATGTGCAGCGCATTGAGCAGCTGGCGCTTGTACTCGTGAATGCGCTTGACATGCCCGTCGAAAATCGCATCCGGATTGACAACGTGCCCCGAGCTTTTCTTGAGCCAGCGCGCGAACTCGAGTTTGGCGGCACGTTTGGCGACGCGAAAGTCCTCCCGGAAGACCTCATCGTCCATGAAGTGCACGAGGTCACGGAGCTCCGAGAGGTCCGTGATCCAGCTCGGGCCGATGGTGCGCGTGATCAGCTCCGACAGGTACGGATTGGCCTGTTGCAGCCAGCGGCGCGGCGTCACGCCGTTGGTCTTGTTGTTGAAGCGCGCCGGGAACATCTCGTTGAAGTCCGGCAACACCCGCGCCTTGAGCAGCTCCGAGTGGATGGCGGCCACGCCGTTGGTGCTGTGCGAGCCCACGACCGCAAGATGCGCCATGCGCACCTTCCTGACCGGTCCCTCCTCGATGAGACTCATGCGCTGCACGCGGCCATCATCGCCGGGATGGAGTCTGCGGACGTCCTCGAGAAACCGGTGGTTGATCTCGTAGATGATCTCGAGATGCCGCGGGATGAGTACCTCGAAGAGCTCGACCGGCCAGCGCTCGAGCGCCTCCGGGAGCAGCGTGTGGTTGGTGTAGGCGAGCGAGCGGACCGTCAGATCCCAGGCATCATCCCACGGCAGCCGCGCCTCATCGAGCAGCAGCCGCATCAGCTCGGCAACGGAGAGCGCCGGATGCGTGTCGTTCATCTGGATGGCGATGCGATCGGGCAGCTTGGACCAATCCGTGCCCTCCTCGCGAAAGCGCGCAATGATGTCTTGCAGCGAGCAGCTCACCAGGAAGTACTGCTGAAGAAACCGCAAGGCGCGGCCCGCAAGCGTGGAATCATCCGGATAGAGCACACGGGTGATCGACTCGGCCGCGACGCTCTGCATCACGGCGCCGGCGAAGTCGCCATGGGAGAACTCGGCAAAGTCGAGCGAGCTGGGCGCAACCGCAGCCCAGAGGCGCAGCGTGTTGATGCAGTGAGCGCCGTAGCCGACTACCGGCCGGTCGTAAGCGATGCCGAGCAGGCTCGATGGACGGTTGCGCTGTACGGCGATGCTTGCGCCCTGCAGCGCGAACGAGCTGTTGAGAGGCACGGCGTAGGTCCGGTTGGGACGCTTCACTTCCCAAGGATCCACGCTGTGCAGCCAGTCGTCCGGCCGCTTGACCTGCCAAGCGCTCTGGATCGTCTGGCGGAAGATGCCGTATTCGTAGCGCAGCCCGTAGCCGATTGCCGGATACTGCAGCGTCGCGAGTGAATCGATGAAGCACGCCGCGAGGCGCCCGAGGCCGCCGTTGCCGAGTCCGGCATCCGGCTCCTCCTCGATCAGCGCCTCAAGATTCCAACCTTCCTGCTGCATCGCGCGGCGCACGGTCGGCTCGGCCGCGAGATTCATCATGTTATTTCGCAGCGATCGTCCGAGCAGGAACT
>JASHTA010000435.1 GCA_030040795.1 Gammaproteobacteria bacterium
TACCCGCGGCTACTACACCAACCTCGAGTCCGGCACGGACGAGCAGCGTCTGCGTACGACATACGGTGACAACTATCCTCGCCTGGTACGGCTGAAGGATAAGTACGACCCGACGAATTTCTTTCGGCTGAACGCGAACATCAGGCCGGCCTCGGTTTGAGGAGCCCCTCCGTTCGATCGAGCGCAGATCGAGAACATGCTCGCCGCGTACTACGCAGACTTCAATGTGGAGATAGCGTCATTCATTGCGACCGGCAAGTGGTCGTCGACCGATGACCTGGGGCCGTATTACCTCGAGAACGGCACGTTCGAGGTGAAGGGCATGAACGTCGTAGCCCGCGGCGGGAAGCAGATCGACGACTTCTACCGGACTTTTGTCAGGGATGCCACGAAAGGAACCTCCAAGAGCGCGCGGATTTATGCGGCCTTCACAGATCCGCGCGTCATCGTCCACGGCGGCTTCGCCACCGCCGAGGTCATGTGGATGTTCATCGCGGCGATGAATTCCAAAGCAACGCCGCAGATCCTCGGCATAGGCCGCGAGCACGACGTGCTCGTCAAGCGGAACGGCCACTGGTACTTCAAGCGTCGAGTCGTTTTGCAATAGCGCCGAATCGACCCATCGTATCTCGGGTGACTACGGTCTTCGGATAGTCGAGCGGGTTCATGAGCGTCGGTTTCATTGAAGGGGGAGACACGCATGATTCTGAGTCTGCGCAGAGCCGAGGCGGCAGATGCCGCCGCTGTCGGGGACATCTGTTATCGGGCCTTCAAAGCGATTGCGGACGCACACCGCTTTCCACCGGATTTTCCGAGCGCGGAAGTGGCGACCGCGCTGCTCGCTGGCTTCTTGAGCCATGAGCGGTTTTTCGCCGTTGTCGCCGAGGTCGGCGGGCGGGTCGTCGGCAGCAACTTCCTCGACGAGCGTAGTAACGCGGTGAGCGGCGTCGGGCCGATCTCGGTCGATCCGGCGCTGCAGAACGATGGTGCCGGCCGCGCGCTCATGCAAGCGGTGATGCGGCGCTCGCAAGAGCGAGGCTTCCCCGCGATCCGGCTGGTACAAGCGGGCTACCACAGCCGCTCCCTCGCGCTCTATCTGAAGCTCGGCTTCGAGGTGAGGGAGCCATTGGTATGCTTGCAGGGACCCGCTGCCGGCAAGTCCACGGCTGGCTACCCGGTGCGGCCAGCGACCCCACAGGATCTGGAAGCCTGCAACCGGCTCTGCCTACGCGTGCACGGACACGAGCGAGACAGCGAGCTCGCCGATGCGATTGCCCAGGGAACGGCTCGCGTCGTGGAGCGCGCAGGGCGTGTGACCGGCTACGCGACGTCGATCGCATTCTTCGGCTACGCAGTCGCCGAGACCAACGACGACCTGAAAGCGCTGATCGGCGCAGCTGAGTCCTTTCCGGGTCCCGGGTTTCTCGTTCCAACCCGCAACACGGAGTTGGTGCGATGGTGCCTCGGCGAAGGCTTGCGCATCGCCCACACGCTGACCCTGATGACGACCGGCCTCTACAACTCCCCCGCCGGTGCATGGCTACCGTCGGTCACGTATTGAGGGGAGCGAGCCCGTGGAAGTGAGTTCGACTGCGGACCTGGCGGGCGCTCCGCGCCTCAAAGCGAACGTCATCGGGCCTGGGGGCTCGCCGCCCTGGTGATCGGGGCCACCTCGCCCGCCATCGGCCTCTTCGCCATCTGGGGCCCGATCAAGGCGACCGCCGGGCCGGTGGCTGACTTATTTCATCACTCGTGCGAGCACGTGAAATATTAGGAGCTCGGGTTACCGCAACGACGGTTATATCGCACGCAAGGAAAGCGCAGGATCGCCTTGGGCGGCGCGCGCAGCCGGAATCAAGGCCGCGAGCTGGCCAATGACAACTATTGCCACCGAGCACAGGACCAGATCGGACACCGGCACGCGATCCACTCCATACCGGACAAATAGCCAACGGTTCACACCCAGCGCACCCGCACTGCCAACCGCAACTCCGGTCAAACAAAGAATCGCATTCTCCTCCAAAAAGTACCGGATGATCGCCACACGCGTCGCGCCCAATGCACGACGTATTCCAATCTGCACGCGTCTGCACGTTACCCAGTAGTTCGTTAACCCAGCGACGCTAAGGACCGCGATGCACACCAAAATAATTGTGGCGACAATCAGCGCTATCGCGATGGAGCGGTCCTTCTGATATGCCGTGGCCCGAATCTCGCTGAATGGTCTCAGACGGCCGAATATTCTATTTGGATCGTTCTTGATCAGCGCTTCTTCCACCCCAGGCATTACGGTCTCCATGGTGCCGGGCTTAACGCGGATGATGAATAGTCCGGCACGACCCGGCGTACGAGCGGGAAGAATAATCGAATTCTCGCTTTCCCGCGGATCAAGCGTACCTGCCGCCTTCACGCCTTGAAGCCGTTTCACTATTCCGACGACGGTCAGAGGCCGACTCGTAGGTCCAGTGGTCAGGTAGACGACTTTGCCCAGCGCGTCCGCGCTTCCAAAAAGCGATTTCGCAAGCGAGGCCGTGATGATTGCCACTTCCGGTACAGAGCCCGGTCTTGAATCCCCCGTTAGGATCTCATCACTATTAAAATTTCGCCCGGAAGTCAGTTGCAGCCCCATCGTGGCAACACCATGGTTGTCCATCGTGTACACAGTGTCGATGCCACCGGCCGCCTGTGCGCTATTCACCCCTGGCTTCAATGCGACACCCAGCATGAGACCGTTGCCGCGTAATGGATAAGTGTTCGAAGACACCATATCCACAACTCCTGGTACTGACAGAACGCTGCGAATGTCCGTCTCGAGCATCGCTTGCGTGCCGTCCTCCTTATTGGTAAAGCGATAGCCTAAGGCGAACAGATTCGCTTCGTTCATCCCTGTTGGGCGTGTGAACAACGCCGCGCGGGAAGCGATGATGCTCGCAACGTTGCCGATCATCATCATTGTCAGTGCGATTTGGAGGGCAATCACCAGAGCACCCATCTTGCTTCGCTTTAGCGCCAAGAGAATCGGCACGGTTTCCACTATTTCACCCCAGCCAGATATCTAATAAATTCACGGGTCACCGTTCGGGCCCACTTTAGCCGCCCTTCAATTGAGCATGAAGTGACAGGCGCGTAGCACGCCATGCAGGGTAAACTCCGGTGCAGAGGGTTGCGACGACTGCAAACAAAACGGTGGCGCTCAGTAGCAAATCGTTCGTATACGCGATTCGACCCATTCCGCCGGGAAACAAACCGCGTAACGCGTGCAAGGACAGAACGCTGAAGCCGACCCCCAATGCGCCACCGAAGAGCCCAACCAGAGCCGCTTCAACTAGAGCCTGGTAGAAAATCGCCAGCGACGTTGCGCCGAGCGCTCGCCGGACCCCGAACTCTCCCGCCCGCGCTATCGCCTTTCCAAGCATCAGAGCAAGTGCGCTCACTACACAACACAGGAAAAAGGTGAAGGCAACAGCGACCGACATTTTTGCATCGTCAGGAACCACATTCTGGGCAACGAGCCAATCCCGCACATCTCGCAGGCGCACGTTGGATGCCCATGTGAACCTTCCGTCGCTCTCCTGTTCACGAGAGTAGTTGATCAAAAAGGTGTGGTATTTCTCGACCTGAGAGGCGTTTGGCAGTTCCACCCAGTATTGAAGCCAAACGCATTCCGATCTCTTGAGATCCTCAAACGTAGTTCCACGGGGACCGGCAGCGCAAGTTTCATACTCTACTGTTTCCCAACCGTTGGCGATGCTGGTGCTCAAAGGCAGGTACACGTCGTCCCCCTGTTCGAACGACATGCCACCAACGACATCGTAGAACCTTGGCTTTGGATCCCAGTCGCCGAGCACACCCACAACCCGATACGTACCCCCGTTGAACCGAATGGAGCTTCCGACGCTGTTCTTGCCACCGAACAACCTATCATTCAGTCGCTTTGTGATGACCACGACAGACGCCGCGATAGCGTCCTCACGCCGACTCCATGCCGAGCCGAACATCAGTGGGACTTGAAACATCCCGAAGAAATCGCTGGTCGTGGCTCGCCCAAACACCTGGAACTCCTTCGACCCCGGGTTCCTCGGCGTTATTGTCAGTCCAACCTCATACATAGCCGTTTCACGCTTACCTTGATGTGCGCGCAACAGGGCGGAGGCGTCCCGCCAGCTCAATTGGGTTGGTGGCTCGATATCGCCAGGCTTGCGGCTTCTGGGTCCCCCGTTGTCGATCTGCACCGCGAACAACTGTCCTGATTTCGACGGAATGGGATCTCGAGACAGGACATAGAGAATCGTATAGGCCGTCATAGTCAAAGCGACGCCCAGGCCAATCGAGAGAACCATCAGCAGCGACAATACAAAATTGCGGCGGAGACTCCTCAATGCGAGAAAGCAGTAGTAGTGAAGCATAAGGACCTGATTTTCCCGTTTACGGCCGCTGTGGCGTTGCCCGACTTCCTGGATCGCTCGAAGGGCTCGACGCACGCGCCGAGGCAAGCCGGCGGCCTGCGCCAGATCCACAATGCGCAGTGTGCGGCGCTTGTACCCTCTCCCCGTCCGCCAGCGCCTGCTGCGCTTTAGACAGGAACAACCTTGACGATCTCTTTCAGCACCTCAAGGTCCGAAGGGTTACGCGTGTAGACGGGTAGACTGTTCGCGGCAGCAGTGGACGCGATGAGCAAATCCGCCAGTCGTGACCGGCTCGTCTGCCCAGCAGCTCGTGCTGCCGCAAACATCCGGCCGTATAGCCGCGCGGCTTCGGCATCAAACGGCAACGGATCCCACGTTGCCGTCGCCCACTGCAGTCGATCCTGGCGTCGAGCCCGTTCTTCCCTGTCGTCGGTGGCGTGCGGACCTGCGGTCAGCTCCGCAAGAGTGATGGCTGCAATCGCGGATTCATCCGGTAACAAAGATGGATCGATCAGGTCGTGGTCGATCACCACCGACGTGTCGAGAAGTCCGCGTGACGACTCAGTCATCGATGCGTTGGTCGATCACAGCATCGAGATCCGCGCGGAATCGACCTGCATCAATCCGAGGCGCCCGCCCCACGGCCTCGGCAAGCGTGGATCGAGGCACGAACCGACGCGGCCGAATGGGCCGCAGCTCTGCCACGGGCGTGCCATTGCGCGAGACGATGACGGTTCGTCCGGCCTCAACCTCGCGAAGAACAGCTGCGGACTGATTGCGCAGTTCCCGCTGAGTAATAATCCGATTCATGCGCGGAGCGTAGCACATGTAGCACATCGTAGCAAGGCGTGAGCTCTAGGCGCGGGCTTTTGCAAGTCCCTCTTGCGCGAGGGCTTCTCGGGATGATCTCGTTACTCGTAGATTCGCGCACATCCGCCGCGGGGGTCTCCAGTTATGGACTTGGTCGCGTACACGTACGACGTCGATGGCGTTCGTCTGACTGGCTATTTTGCGGACGGCGCAAGTGGAGGCTCGGTTCCAGGTGTCCTCCTTGCGCACGAGGCTCCCGGCGTTACCGCGCACATAAAGGAGCGGGCCCGAATGCTGGCGGAATGCGGCTACGTGGCGTTCGTGCTGGATATGTATGGGCGGGAAGATATGCCAATCGACGAAGCTCGGGAGCAGTCGGGTCGGCTGATGACTGACGCCTCACTCATGCGCCGTAGGGCGCGAGCGGCACTCGATGTGCTGGCGTCGCACGCCCATTGCGATCCCACGAAGCTCGCCGCGGTTGGATTCTGTCTCGGCGGCATCGTGGCCCTCGAGCTCGCGCGAGATCGAGCGCCCATCCGTTGTGCCGTTGGCTTCCATCCTGGCTTCATGAGACCGGTAGGGAGCGCAACAGGACCGATTGCGGCAAAGGTGCTGATGATGATCGGCGAGGATGACCCGATCGTTCCGGCTGAGGATCGCGCATCTTTCATTCAGGAAATGAAGGAGGCGTCCGCGGACTGGCAGCTTCACGTTTTCGGGGGCGTGGGGCACAGTTACACAAATCGAGAGATTGACACGCGTGCCATGCCCGGATTTGCCTACAACGAGAGAGCTGACCGTCGTGCCTGGACGCTCATGCTTTCACTGTTCGGGGAAGTCTTCTAACGAGCGCGCGAGGTTTGTGCTCCGCTATTGCGCCGCAATGTGGCGCGGACCGCAGGTACGGCCAGTGTGACCGGATCGAGGGCCCAAAAGTAACTGCTCTGGGAAGCTGCGCCTCATGCGCGGACGCCGCTCCCTGGCTCATTTCGTCGCTCTACTGGCCATGGCATCCGGGGTCGTGTGCCTCGCCCAGGCGCAGAGCTCATCCGCGGACCTCAATGATTTCTTGAGGCTGATCGCCACCTATCGTGGCAAGGTATTCTGCGCGCCGCCAACCGCGACGATCAAAGATGCGGCTGATCCGGATACGCCCCTGAATGCAATCCCAGAAGGATCAGCAGAAGGATCAGTGGGCAGGCTTACCGTTGCGCAATCCGCAGGACTCCCCAGGGGTGACGCACGGATTCAATTGAGCATTGGAGAGTCGCTGCAAGCGGTACAGGCGGCGCTCAACGTCAGTGTGGCGCCGACCAGCACGCATACTGCTACCCGTGCCCCCGAGATGCAGTTGTGGTTGCCGGAACGCGGTATCTGGGTCTTTCTCGGCCTAGACGATCGAGCGCTTCAGTATCGATTCGACGCACCCTTCGCCGGAAGCATCCGCGGCGCAAAGATCGGCGCGTCGATTGAACAAACGCAAACCGCGTTGGGTACTCCGGTAAGGACGATACCGAACGTCGTCCTCGGTCGATCTTTTCTGTATCGCGAAGACGACGGCCTCATCGTTCGCTGCGATTTCGACCAACGCGGCATGCTCCGAACGATCCGTGTGCTCGGCGGCTCCATAGCGTTCATCGAGCCGCCAGTGGAGACCGCTCAGGGCGGATTACCCCGCGGGCCGATTGCGCCGATCGTGACGCAGGAAGGCAGGATTACCCGTCTGGCCATTCCCGGTAATCTCGCCGTGACCCACGAGCTCGATTGCGTCACGCTCGACGGCGTCGACAGCACCATCACGCCGCCGGATCTCTATGCCGCGATTCCACGGCCGGGCAGGCCCGCCAAGTCATGATCATGAATACCTTCAGTGGCTTGCCCGCCGAGCAACGGCAGAAATTGGGGGAGACGCTCAAAGCAATGCTTGCCGATCCGAAAGCACTCGGCGAACTCTGTCTTCGCATGCGCAAGCTCAAACCGCCCTCGTACTATCCGCGATACATGATCCTTCACGGCATCAGGGCGTTCAATGGCGATCCATACGAGAATGCCATCGATCCCCACTTCGATGCTCGAGCATCGTGGGCTTTGGTTCGGAGCAAGTATCTTCCCTGTCCGAAATAGGCACCATTCGCTGCATCGACGACATGAGCTCTACCGGCAGAGACACGAACGGCTTAATACGCGACATGTGGCCGATCGGTTCGGGGGAGCAATGGATTGCGTTCCGATAGATGGAAAAACAGAGCTGCCCGGTGCAGGTATTGACTTGCGGCAAAGAAAGGCCGATAAGCCCGATCTACGGCATCTCGGAAGCGATTGATTGAAATCACGGAACCAGATCGGGAGCGTGCGTCTTGAATCAGAAGGCTGGCGTTAGCGCGCTTGCGCTGTTGCTTGTCGTCGGTCCCGTTTACGCCGGCAACCTTTGCAAAGCGAATTCCTTCAAGAAGTCTCAAGCCGTACAGGGTAAACGAGAATACGACTCCAGTTGCGGGCTCTGCCATCAATACAATCTGAAAGGAAGAGTACCCGGAAACTATAGGAATGAAACGCCTGACCTCCGTATTCTGGACGCCAATTACATGAAGGCGATCGACGGGAATGGCGGCGTAGTTCCTCCACTCATCGGCGAGAAGTTCTTCAGCAAATGGAAGGATCAGAAGGCGTTCCAGGCGCGGATCAGTACCGCCATTGGTGGATTCCCTCCGAAGAACTACGTCAAGGTCGACTCCGACCGGCGGGTCGCCGCATACATCCTTTA
>JASHTA010000436.1 GCA_030040795.1 Gammaproteobacteria bacterium
ATCGAGGCGGTGCGTGCTCTTATCGCGCGGCTCGGCGACGGAGAGGATCGTGCGACGGCGCTGCGGCTGATCGCCGCTCCTGCGGTCTTCACGGCCGCGCTCCTTCGCTTGCGCGGCGGAGAGCGGCCGGTTGCGCCCGACCCGAATTCGGATCATGCCGCAGATTTTATTTGCATGCTGCGGGGCAGGCCTGCCTCGCGGTACGAGATCGCCGCGTTGGAGAAGTATCTCGTGGCCGTCGCGGATCACGGGCTCAACGCGTCCACTTTCGCGGCGCGGGTCGTTGCCTCCACCCGGGCAGGCCTCGTTTCGGCGGCGATGGCGGCGCTCTCGGCTCTGAAGGGACCTCTGCACGGCGGAGCTCCGGGTCCGGTCCTCGACATGCTCGATGCGGTCGGGACGGCCGAGAATGCGGCCCCGTGGCTCGAGCAGGCGCTCCTTCGCGGCGAGCGGCTGATGGGCTTCGGTCATCGGATCTACCGTGTTCGAGATCCCCGCGCCGATTCACTTCGTGAGGCGCTACGGGTGCTAGCAGCCGCGCAGGGTATGCCGAGCGTCCGGCTCGCGCTGGCCGAGGCGGTGGAAGCGGCAGCGCTCGGACTGCTTCGGCACAAGAAGCCGGAGCGGGCATTGGACACCAACGTCGAGTTCTACACCGCGCTCCTGCTCGAGGCGCTGGCCATTCCCCGCGAGGCTTTCACGTGCGTGTTCGCGATGGGCCGCGTTGGCGGATGGATCGCGCATGCCCGCGAGCAGGTGCTTCGCGGCCGGTTGATTCGGCCGCTGTCGCGTTACGTAGGTCCCGAGCCTCGGCGGGCAGCCTGAGCACCGCACTACCGTCTTTCTGAGCCTTGGCGGCGGGACCGCCAAGATCTCCTTCTCGCTTCCGCACTGTCGGGCGGCGCAGCCCGGACTTGGGGGTGTACACTTATTCCTCGGTCGTGGCCATGACTGCTGCGGGTCGGAGTGGATTCTGTGTACGACCGGCCGATCTTGGGTCTCCGTGGTCTCCCAAGGCCCCTCTGGGGCCAGGCCGTGTATTTTGTGCCGATTGGGGGCCAGGAGCCCGAACTGCCCCGGGTTCCCGATCCTCGCCGCGCTGCGTTGGTGGGTCTCGTCGTAACCTTGCTGCTCGTCCTGGGTGGGGTGCTGCTCGTGCACGTGCTTGGCCGTGCCGCGAGGCTTCAGGACTGCGTCATGTCCGGACGCACCAACTGCGCGCCGATCGACGTCGCCAAGGCGAGCGGTTAGCGCCAGTTTGCGTCTTCCAGCCCAGCAGGGCAGTCCGCGCACCCGAAAAGGGGCGCACTTCGTATCGGCACCGACGGTGCAACCCGGTTGCATGCGAAAGCCGCCATAAAGCGCGACATGGGCCCGCAGTGGCGCAGCTGGCGGCGCTGCGACTTGCAGGGATCCGCGCTCGAGGGATAGGCGGGGGCGGCAATCGGATGGTAGGCTTTTCCATGGATTCCGGAGCGCTTACCGGCAACCGCAGCGAGATTGACGCCGTCGTCTTCGACTTCGATTTGACTTTGGCGGACTCGACGCCTGCCGTCATCGACTGCGTCAACTACGCGCTGGCCTCTCTCGGGGAGCCCGCTGCGGCCCCCTCGATCATCCGTCGCACCATCGGGCTCACGCTGCCGCAAACGTTCAGGATGCTCGCCGGTCGGGCTGACTCGGCGCGCGAGGCGGAGTTCGCGCACCGCTTCATCAAGCGCGCCGATGAGGTCATGGTATCGGCCACACGGATCTTCGAGCGCGTTCCTCAGGCCCTCGAGGCGCTGCGGCGCCGTGCGGTGCGCATCGCGATCGTCTCGACGAAATATCGGTACCGCATCGAGGCCATTCTGGCGAAAGCGGCCTTGGCGGAAGCGATCGACATCATCGTGGGGGGCGAGGATGTTCAGCGCCACAAGCCGCATCCGGAAGGTCTGCTCAAGGCATTGACGCGGCTCGGTGTGCCCCCGTCACGGGCTGTCTACGTGGGCGACCACGCACTGGATGCCGAAGCGGCTAGAGCCGCGGGCGTGCGATTCATCGCCGTGCAGACGGGCGCTGACCCAGGGTCGCTGAGCGCATTCCTCCCCCTCGCAGTCATCCCCGATGCGGGAGAGATCGCAACCGCGCTGGACGCTGCGGCGCCGAGCGGCAGACCTCATCGAGCGGAGGTCTGACGATGTCGTCGAACCTCTTCCAGAGATTCATCGATCAGCTGCGTCGCGAGGCCGGTACCGCGCCGGACGGCGGGAGATATTTTCGGCTGCTCTTCGTCGTATCGGCGATTTTTCTCGTCGGCTCGCTTCTGGCGATCGGAAGGATCGTGTGGGCATTGAGCCACGGCGTCGTCTGGGTCAACTTCCGCGGTTCGCCGCTCAGCCGCAGCGAGATGTACACCGCGCTCGCCCTATCGGCGGTCGTCGCGTTGTGCTCGATCGGGCTGGTCGCGTCCTTGCTCAAGGCGTTCCGGCGCTCGTAAAGGTCGGCCTGCTGCTGAGCGGCACTCATCGATCACGAGGTCGTCAGGCCTTGCGAGTGCCCGCTCGCTCACAGCGCTTGCGGTCGCGCTCCGCGACGTACACGGACTTGCCCATGATCATGCGCTCGAGGGTAACCCGCGCTGGCGGGACCTTGAGTCCCACCGGCATCGAGAGGAGGATGGCTTCGCTCCGCGCGCGCAGGTCCGTCTCGAACTCCGGCGTGTTGAGAATATAAAGGTCGTTGTTGCGGACTCCGCGTAGCACGAGGCGCCCGGCCTCGAGCGGGTCCATGCCCGGCGGAGGTCCCATCCGCCGCATGGAGGCCCGCATCCGCGCGAGCATCTTCGGATCCGGCGGCTGGGCCGCCGGATCGCTCAAAGAGGCGGGACGGTTGCGATTCGACTCGCCGATGTCGGTATTCACGACGCCTGGACAGAAGACCGAGACTCCGATGTTGGTGTCGGCGAGCTCGGCCCGCAGCGCCTCCATCATCCCGACTACGGCGAATTTCGATGCCGAGTAGATGCCGGGGCCGTCATCGACGATCAGCCCCGCGATCGAGGAAGTCGCGACGATCTGACCACCTTCGCCGTGAGCCTTGATCCGGGGCAGGAAGGCGTGCACGCCGTTGAAAACGCCGGTCACGTTGATTCCCATCGCCCAGTCCCAGTCGTTGTAGGTCGCCGTAGTGAGCGGCGCGAACACGCCGACGCCGGCGTTGTTGACCAGAACGTGAATCTTGCCGAAGACTCGCTCGGCCTCGGCGGCGGCTTTCTCCATGCCGGGCCGGTCGGTCACGTCAACATTGATCGCGTGAACCCGGCTCGCGGCGCTCCGCAGCGCCTGCATGGCCTGATCGAGGTGGCGCTGGGTCCGGTAAGTGATGACGACCTTCATGCCGGCCTCGGCGAACGCGCGCGCCATGCCGAGGCCGATGCCGCTGTCGCCTCCCGTGATGAACGCGACCTTGCCATCGACGTCCCGCATCGGGATCTTCACGTCCGGGCAGTCCCCAGCGGCTCGAGGCGCCGCCGCGACGGGCAGCAGGGCCGCTGTGCCGGCCGCCGCGAGCGCGCTGCGCTCGAGAAAGCGGCGACGCGCCCGGCCGGATTCGCTCAATGCGGCTTGCGGCACCTTGGCTCGGATCTGCCGCTCGTTTCGATTGGACATGCTCTTCTCCCCAGGGATCGGAAGTCGCGACGGGGCTCCGTTAAGCTATCGCTCTCTGCCACTCCGACGGCGCGATCGGGCCGCCGCATCATGGTCATGAAACCCACACGACGAAGAATCTGGCGCCTCGCGAGCCTCTGCGTGCTCGCCCTCCTAACTTCCTCGATCGCCTGGCTGATATCAAGACCCACCCTGATTCCCGTGGGGTCCTACCGCCTCGAAGCGCGGATCCGGGGCAAAGGGCATCCGGCGGTGGTCTTCGAGTCGGACCTCGAAGGGGGATTCGCGCCCTACCAGGTCCTGCAAGATCGCATCGCCGACCAGACCGAGACGCTCACGTACGAGAGGGCGGGTCTTGGCCGCTCGGGCTCGGGGCCGGTGCCGCCCACGGCCGAACAGACGGCGCGCGAGCTGCGTGTGCTCCTCGGTCTAGCGGGCATTCGCCCGCCGGTCGTCCTCGTGTGCTACGCCGCCGGCTGCCTCTATGCGCAAGTGTTCGCACATGATTTCCCCGCTGAGACCGCCGGGATCGTGCTCGTGGACCCTCTGACCGAGGGCTTTTACGACAGAATGGCGAAACAGGCCGAATGGCGCGACGCCGAGGCCAAGATGCCCGCCGGTGCGCGCCGCGAGCTCGCCGCCTTTCCCGAAACGCTGGCGGAGGTCGGGAAGGCCTCGCTGCTGCCCCAGGTCCCCTGCGTCGTGGTGACGGCGCTGAAGCCGACCGGAAAGTGGCCGTTCGCTTCGCGACAGGATATGGATGAGTGGCTCAAGGACAACCAGGGGCTCGTCTCTCGGCTGCCGCAGGTCGAACATATCGTGCTGCCCCAGGCAACGCACGCGAGCATCCTGCAGAGCGATCAAACCTCGAAGGCGATCCTCGAGATGGTCCAACGCGCAAAGATCAACGGCCAGTAGCGGCGCTGCGGCCAGCGGGCCTACGTGCCCGGCAAGCCCGCCATCGCCGCCGCGGCGCCGGCCGATGCCTGGCCGGCGCGGTGGCTTGCATCGAGCCGATGCAAAAGGGGCAGCATCGCGATCGCGACCACCATGCCGCCGACCGCGACCCAGCCCAGTACCCAGAACAGGTGCGTATAGAGAGGTAGGGTGGCGACCGGCTCGGTAAGGCCGGCCGGCACGCTTGCGTAGTTGGCCACATCGCTTCCGAGGTACTGGGCGATGCCGCTCGAGAGCAGCCACGCGCCCATCATCAGCCCGCGCCGGGCGGGACCGACATAGCGCGAGACCATCGCGAGGGCGAGCCCCGAAATCAGCAGCTCGCCCGCCGACTGAAGCAGATAGCCCCACACCATCCACCACGGCGACACGCGCCCCGCGACGGCGTGGTTGCCGCTCACGGCGTAGATGAAGAACCCGAGCGCGAGGAGCGCGAAGCCCCAGGCGTACTTGCCGGCGACCGACGGGTCGTGCTTGTGGCGCCCGAGCCAGCCATAGAGCAGCGCGAGAAGGGGGGAGAGCACGGCGATCCAGAAGGGATTGAGCACCTGGAACTGCTCGGGCGGCACGCGATAGCCGAGGAAGTCGAGCGTCACGTTGTGCAGAGCGAACAGGGTGAGCGAGGTCGACATCTGCTGATAGAAGATGAAGAACAGCATCGACTGGGCGGTCAGAAGCAGCATCGCGACGAGGCCGCTGCGCTCGCTCCGCTCGCCGCGGGCGATGAGCACCGCGAACAGGCCGAGCAGGGCGAGGCCGGAAAGCCAGACGATCGCCCGGGCAACCGCGATGTTCTGAACGATGAGCGCGATCAGCACCGCAAGCACGAGCGTCCCCCCGAGCACGGCGGCGAGCCAGTCGAGGCGCAGCGGCTTGAAGTCCGGTGCCGAGCCGACGTGCGCGACCAGGCGGCGCTGCAGCCGGAATTGAGCGATACCGATCGCGAGGCCGGCCGCACACGTGAGAAATGCCCAGTGCCAGCCGTAGTGCACGCGAATCCACGGCGTCAGGGACTGCGAGATGAACGCTCCGACGTTGATCGACATGTAGTACATCGTGAACGCGCCGTCGAGCTTCGAGGGGTCGTCCTCGTAGAGGCGCGAGACGAGATTGTTCGGATTCGCCTTGAACAGGCCGTTGCCGGTCGCAATGACGCCCATCGAGAAGAACAGGAGCGGGCCCGCCCAGGCACCGGCGATCACGCGGTCCCAAGGCACCGACAGCAGCGCGTATCCGACCCCAAGCACGATCGCGCCGAGCATCGTCGTGCGGCGTGCGCCGAGGATCCTGTCCCCGATCCAGCCGCCGAGCACCGGCACCGCATAGATCATCGCGGCGAGGGCGCCCCACGTGAGGTTCGCTCGAGCCTCGGGAAATCCGAGGTACTCGATCATGAACACCACGAGCAGCACCTGCATGCCGTAGAAGCCGAAGCGCTCCCACATCTCGATGAGGAACAGCGCCGAGAACGCGCGCGTCCTCGAGGGCTGCGGTGCCGTGGGGCTCATTCCTGATGAATGGCCTTGGTGACGAGGCAGGCGGCGAGGCCCTCCGGCCCATCCTCGGCGCCGTGACCGCTCTCTTTCACTCCGCCGAACGGGGAGTCGGCCGCGGCCATACGGACGGTATTGATGCCGACCATACCCGCCTCGATCGCATCTCCGATCAGCATCGCGCGCTTGGCGGATTCGGTGAATGTGTAGGCCGCGAGTCCGTAAGGCAGGCGGTTGGCGTGTTCCACCGCCTCCTCGAACGTCGAGAACGGCGTGAGAACGGCGACCGGCCCGAAGGGCTCCTCGTTCATGATTCGGGCGCTCGCCGGAACGTCGGAGAGCACCGTCGGCTGCCAGAAGAAGCCCTCCTTGCCGAGCGGCCCACCGCCCGTGCGCAGCTTCGACCCGCACGCCACCGCGTCCGCGATGAATCGCTCCATTGCCGCCGGGCGGCGTGGGTTTGCCATCGGGCCCATCTGGCTCGACTCGAGCAGGCCGTCGCCGACGCTGACCTTGCGAAGCCGCTCGGTGAAGGCCGCGACAAAACGGTCGTAGATGCCCTGCTGGATGTAGAAGCGGGTAGGGGAGACGCAAACCTGGCCTGCGTTGCGGCATTTTGCAGCAGCGAGCAACTCCACCGTTCGGCCGAGATCGGCATCGTCGAATACGATGACCGGAGCATGACCGCCGAGCTCCATCGTCGTGCGCTTGACCGTCGAGGCGGCGAGCGTGAGCAGGTGCTTGCCGACGGCGGTCGAGCCGGTAAAGGAGAGCTTGCGGATGATCGGCGAGGCGAGCAGGTGCCTCGAGACCTCATCCGGAATGCCGAAGACGAGCTGCACCACGCCGGGCGGCAGTCCGGCATCCACCAGCGCGCGGACCACCTCGATCGCCGAGGCGGGGGCTTCCTCGGCCGGCTTCAGAATGACGGAGCAGCCGGCGGCGACCGGCGCGCCTAGCTTGCGGCCCGGGTTGCCGATGGGGAAATTCCACGGCGCGAAAGCCGCGACGGGCCCGACGGGCTCCTTCACGACCAGCGAGCGAGTGCCCGTTGGGCGCACCAGCACGCGGCCGTAGGTGCGGCGGCACTCCTCCGCGTAGAACTCGAAGAGATTGGCGGTGACCAGCGCCTCGAGGCGCGTCTCACCTAGAGTCTTGCCTTCCTCCAGGGTTGCGACGCGGGCGATATGATCGACTCTCTGGCGGATGAGCTGGGCCGCGCCCTTGAGGACTCTCGCGCGCTCCTCCGTCGTCGAGCGCTTCCACTGGCGAAAGGCGCGATCGGCCGCCTGCAACGCACGGTCAAGATCCGCGCCGTCGACGAGCGGCAGCTCACCGAGTGTTCCACCGGTCGCCGGATTGACCACGCGGTGCACCCGGCGCTTGCCGGCGCCGATCCATTCCCCGTCGATGTAGAGCTTGAGTTCTGAGTGCGCAGTCATGGTCCGCTCGTCGGCCTTTCTCCGGCGGGGAGTTTATCAGCTTCACCTCCACCCATGATCGAGCAGCGGCCCCGTCTGAGACGCCGTGCCACTTGTCCTGGAAGACTCGACCTCCTACCCTCATGCCCACGATGACGGCGGATCCACCCCTTGCGACGAATTCGCAGAGCGCCACGCCTGCACGGCACGTGAGCGATCTGATCAACGGCTTCTGGGCTGCGCAGGCCATCTATGCCGCGGTGAGCCTGCGTATTCCGGATCGGCTCGGGCGCGGTGCCGCGACGGCCGACGCTCTCGCCGAGGCGGTGGCCGCGCATGCACCGTCGGTGTTCCGGCTCATGCGCGCATTGCAGACCCTGGGGCTCTGCAGCGTGAGGGGCGACGGAGCCTTCGAGCTGACTCCGGCCGGTGAGCTCCTGCGCGCCGATGTCGCAGGATCGGTCCGCGGCCGCGCGCTGCTCACCGGTGACATGCTCTGGAGGCAGTTCGGGGATCTGACCGAGGTCGTCAGAACGGGGGCGAAAACCCGGGCGATCGTGAGCGGTCCGGAGGGCTTCGCGGAGCTCGAGGCGGACCCCGCGCGACTCGACGGCTTCCAGCAAGCGATGGCCGAGAGCAGTGTTCGCGCCGCTCGGGGGGCCGTGGCGGCTTACGACTTCGGCCGGTTCCACAAAGTGCTCGACCTCGGAGGCGGATACGGCGGCGTCCTCTCGGTTTTGCTCACGACTCATCCGCGTCTGACCGGCGCAGTTTGTGATCTGCCCTATCTAGCGCATGGCGCAACGGCCTATCTCGAGCGGGCGGGTGTCAAGGCGCGCAGCACGTTCATCCCCGGCGATTTCTTCGAGTCCGTTCCCCGCGGATACGACGCGTTCGTAATGAAGTTCATCCTCCACGACTGGGACGACGAGCGGGCGCGGCTCATCCTCGAGAATTGCCGGGCGGCGGCGTCCGCTTCGTCCAAGGTCATACTGCTCGAGCAGGTCGTCCCGGAGCGGCTCGGCTGCGGCCCGACCGACCAGGCGGTGATCCGGGCCGACCTCACCATGATGACCGTAGGCGGCAAGGAGCGCACTGCAGCAGAGTACGGCGAGCTCTGCGCCCGGGCGGGGTGGCGGCTGGCGGAGGTTACGCCGGCCGGGGAGGGATTCAGCGTGCTGGAGGCCGTCCTTGCCTGAGCGGAATGCCGGTTGCGTCGCGGTTGTGCGTCCTCGGCGGCAGGGGATTGCCGCAGGCGTGACTTTGCTCACAGCGGGCGATGGGCCGTCCCTGCAAGTTTCATCGAGTCCAACTGCCGATGCCGCCGCCATGGCCAGAGTCCCTGTTCACGAAGTCCGCAAGCTCATGCTGCCCCTCGCTACGGCGGTCGACGCCGTCCTCGAGCTCGATTGCGAGCAGGGCGGTGCGCTTGCGTTTGGCGCAATCGTCAGCGCGAAGATCGAGACCGACCCGGAGCCCGGCCTGATGGTCGTCGTGCAGCGGCGGGGTACGGAATCGACCGACAGCCGCAAGTTCGAGCTGCCCATGCTCGCCGCGGCCTTCATCCGCTACTGCTGGAAATGCCGGATTCCGCTGCCGCGCTACGGCGCGAAGAAGATCGAGATCGGGCCCGACGGCTTCATCTTCACGATCGAAGGCACCGTCGAGGTCGTGCGGCGTCACGGTGCTTTGCCGCAACGCGAGGCCCTGCGCTCGACTGCAGCGTCCGCTGCGCCGGCCGCGGCTGCGGAGGCTTCCGAGCCGGCCGACGCTGCCGAGCCGGTCGACGCCGCCGGGCCGATCGAGCCTGTTGTTCCCATGCCTGAAGAGGCTCCTGCAGAGAGGGTGGCGAGCGCGAGTTGAGTCCGGCGCAGATCAGGGGATACCTCGCGAGGACTTCGCGACGCCGCATCGGCATTGCCGCCGCAGCGTTGGTCGCGCTGGTTGCGTCGGTCAATTTTCTCGGGGGCCTCGGCCAGCCCGCTTATCCGATCTGGGACGAGAGCTACTACCTCACCTCCGTCGCGCGCTACGAGGAGGGCATCGCACAGTTTGCGAGCCACCCGCCGCTCGCCCTGGCGCTGATCTCGGCAGGCGATGCGCTGCTGCATCCGAATCGCGGGATCGATACGCGGCGCGTGGGCTGGGACAAGCAGATCGCCGGCGATCGGATTCCTCGCGGCTACTCCTTCGCGGGCGTGAGGCTCGCGCCCGGAGTATTCGCCGTGCTCGGGGCGCTGCTGTTCTTCGCGCTCATGTATGCCCTGACGCGCTCGATCCTCGCCGCCCTCGCGCTGAGCAACCTGTACGCGTTCGAGAACGCCTTCATCGTGCAGTTCCGCGCCGCTCAGCTCGATGCGTTCCAGATCGCGTTCGTGCTCGCGGCGCTCCTGTGCTTCGTCGTGAGCGCGCAGCGCGGCCGCCGCAGCTCGCCCTTGCTCGAGCTGCTCTTCGGTCTCGCCTATGGGCTCGCCGTGATGGTGAAGGTCAATGCGTTGGTCCTCGCGCCGCTCGGCGCGATGCTGATCGTCAGACGCATCGCGATCGGATGGCGCTCGGCGCCGCGGGCTCGCCTGCTTCTGACCGCGGCTTGCGATGGCGCCATCATGGCGAGCGGCTGTCTCGCCGCGGTTGCCGTCGTCTTCGCCGTTCATGTCGCGATCAATCGCGTGCCGCCCGATGCGGCAAGCCCTGCCGGCCGGAAGGATCTGGCGTTCATCTCGCACACCTACTCGGCCTATCTGCATCGCGAGCGTCCGCTGTCACCCGCTGTGGTGTGGGCGGCGGCCCGGGACTACACGCGATTCATGTCGGCTGATTTCAAAGGGGTGCCGCGGACCGATCCGAACGGCTCGGCGCCGCTCGGCTGGCCGCTGCACCGGGGAGCGATCAACTATCGATGGGACTCGACTGGAGGGCAGACGGCGTACGTGCAGCTTGCCGGCAATCCGGTCGGGTGGCTCCTCGGCTTCGCGGCGCTCCTCGCCTCGCTCTGGCTCATTGCCCCATGGCCGATCGGTCCGCGGCAACCCGATTCGCCGCAAGCCGGCCCAGGACCCCCCGAGTTGCCGCCGGCACATCAGGAACGGCGCGCGCTGATGATCATGCTCACCGTGCAGTATCTCGTGTTCATGGCCGTGCACGTCTATCTGGGGACGCAGCGCGTCATGTACCTCTACCACTACTTCATCGCGCTGCTGCTGACTTTCTGCCTCGTCCCGCTCGCGGCGGCCGAGGTGACCGAGCTCTGGCCAGCGCTGCGGGCCCGGCGGAAAGCGTTGCTCGGCGCGATGTGCGTGCTGCTTTGGGCCGGCTTCCTGTTCTACGCGCCTCTGACCTTTCACTGGTACCTCACGCACGGCGAGTGCGAATGGCGCAACGTGTTGCAGCACATCGTCCACTGCCAGTAGACGGCAGGGGCCGGCGACGTAAGCATTGACTTCTCAATAACGGATGGCCGAGTATTCTCCGTGGCTCGCCCGCGAGGGCGCAGCATCTAGCCGGCAGCGAGCGGGTGACCGTGTGGAGGGGCATGGTCCAATTCGACAGGCAGGCGTGGTTCGCGCAGCAGATTCTCGTGCACGAGGTGCGGCTGCGCGTCTATCTGCGGCGCTTCCTGAGGACGCCCTCCGATGTCGCGGATGGCATCCAGGAAACCTATGCCCGGCTCCTCAGCCTGCCGGATCGGGAACTCAACGGGATACGCTCGCCGCATGCGTTCCTTTTCGCCGCCGCCCGCAACGTCGCGCTGGAGTGGAGCCGCCGGGAACGGCATATTTTCCGCGAGCTACTGCCGGAAATGGGGGCGACGAGCGTCTTAGACGAGAGTCCGAGCGCGTACGAGCAGCTGAGCGCCCGCGAGGAGCTCGAGCTCCTGGCGAGGGCGATCGAGCGGCTGCCCGCGCGCTGCCGTGAAGTGCTCACGCTGCGTAAGCTCTATGGGCTGTCGCAGAAGGAGATCGCGGCGCGTCTTGGTATCACGGAAAACACGGTGGAAAAGCATGCCGCGAATGGTGTGCGGCTCTGTGCGGCCTTTCTTGGCGCCTCTCCGCGCGGGCGGGAGAGCGCCTCGGCCGGCGAGCCGTATCGAGGCCGAGGCGAGTGCTTGGCTCGCTCGGCTCGACGCGTGCGAGCCGAGCGGGGGGCTGTGGAGCCGGTTCGTACGCTGGCGCTCCGCGAGTCTGCGCCATGAAGCGGCCTATCTGCGCCTCGCCGCGGTATGGAAGCGGCTCGACCGGTTGGCACTGCCCGTGGCGTCAGAACTTGACGCGGACACCCACCTTCCAGAATAGACCGTACGTGTCGAAGTACACCGGGTTTGTCGGATACCCGTTGCCGCCCGGCGCGACCGGCGGAGACTTGTTGAACAGGTTGTTGATCGTCGCGAAGAACGACACATTCTGGGTCAGATCGTATGACCCGGATAGGTTCACATAGTACGCACCCGCCACCGAATTCGTGTTGATGCTGTTCGGGTTGGCCGGTGAATAGCCAGGATCACCCGGCGCAATCGGCGTACCGCCGAAGGCGGTGACCGCCTCATATATGCCTGGACCCACCCATCGGACTTGCAGCGTCGTGGTCAGCGGGCCGGCGGTGTACGTCGTGAAGAAATTCGACTGCCAGCGCGGTGAAGTGTTGAAGCCTCCGAATGCGGCGGTCGGGCCTGTCTGGCCCGCATAGTCCACCGGCGGGGAGCCGAGGCCGTCGTTGATCGTCATGTTGTAAAGCAACGAAGTCAGCCAGCGGAAAGTGAGGTCGCCGCGGAGGCTGTTCTGGACATCTTGCAGCGGCAGGCGGTAGTCGGCCTCGAAGTCCACGCCCCGCACGTCGTAACGACCCAGATTCACCGCCGTGTTGTTGACCGTCTCGATCGTGCTGAAGTCGCCGGGCGTTCCGAAGACGATGCGCTGGCAGAACGCCTGCTGGCCCGCATAGCAAAGGTTCACGATGTTCTGTACACCGAGGCCAAACGGCGGTCCGGCGATCGGATTGTTGATGACGATGCGGTACCAGTCGGTGGAGAACTGGAAACGATCGAGCGGACCCGACTTCGGCGAGAATACGATGCCGGCCGTCTCGGTATCGGCCGTTTCGGGCTCGAGATTGATGTTGCCGCCCGTCAGAGCGGTTACCACCTCACTTTGGTTGTTGGCCGGATTGACGACTGTGCCGAAGGGTCCGCCGGCTGTGACGGCGTAGGATTCGTACAGCTCACGGAAGAACGGCGCGCGCACGTCGCGCGACCGGGTTCCACGGAACCGCAACCAATCGTTCAGATCCCAGATGCCGCTCAGCTTCCAGCTGGGGATGCGGTGGGTGACCGACTCGCCGTCGGCCGTGGCACCGTATGTCTGGTCGGTGTTGGTATTGCTGGTCTCGCGTATTGCGCCGTCGAAATCGAGGTATTGGGCAAACGGCAGATCCTTGAGCACCGGCACGTCGAGTTCCGTGTAGCCCTCCACCACGTCGATCTTCCCCGCGTAGTCGAGGCCGTAGCTCAGGAAGTACTCGTCATAGTAGGGCTGATCCTGAAGGTCATGGGTCACGTCGGCCGTATCCCGGCGCGCCTCCAGACCCACTGCGACCTTGACCGGCCCCGCACCGAAGCCGTTGAACAGATCGCCACGAACGTTTCCAGACAGAACGTACTGCTTGAGCGTCGAGAATTCGTAGAGCGTGCGGAACGCGTAGGCGAGTGCCGCGGGATTGGCATTGCTGCTGCCGAAGAGGTCCAGTGGGACGCAGCCGGGAGCGCCCGAGGCGCAAACGATTTGGCCCGTCGAGGGATCCACGACGGCATCGAGCGCATTTTGCAGGAAGGTGCCGACGACGTTGTTGTACAGGGCCTGGGCGTTGTAGTTCTGGCCGTACTCGAAGTACGAGTCCCAGTTCCACGTCGAGGAGATATTGCCGCTCAGCCCGCCCGTGACACGCTCGACGTGGTTGTGAGTCACGTTGCGCGCCGGATCGAGCGAATTCATGTTGAAGCCGAGGAGCGCTCCACCGAGCGAATTCCCGCAGGGGGACGGAGCCGGACTACAGAGTGCGGCCGGAATCGGTATGGACGGCGACAGCGCATCGGCGCCACCGGGCTGGAATTGTGCGGGCAGATAGGGATTGTTGTAATTGATCTGGCTGCTGAGGGGCACGTAGACGCCGGGGGCGACCTCGAGCGCGATGGGGCCGATGGCGCCGTTGGCTACCGGGTTCACCGCTTCGCTGCGCGCGTAATCGAACTGCAGGAAGGAGCTCAGATTGTCCGTGATCTGGTAGTCCAATTCGGTCAGACCCGTGTAGCGCTTGACCGACGGCTTGATCGTCGTACCGTCGTAGGCGCCGATATCCGTAGCCCCCGCACCTTGACTGTACCCGAAGGTACTGGCGCCATCGGCGTATAGGCCCGGATTGAAAGGTGAGGCCGAGGTGCCTGTGGAGTTGAAAATATACTGCGGCCCGGTCGGGATGCAGACGCTCGTCGGAACACTGCACGGCGTCAAAACGCCGGTCTGGCTCTGGTTGGCGGACGTCCCGTTGGGGCCAATGATGTAATGAGGGAGCCCGTTCGTGGCATATCCGGAGTTGGTGTAAAGCGCAGTGTTCGACGCGCACCAGGGGCGCACCTGCGCGCAGATACCGATATCTTCCGAGTTCTCGAACTCGGCGCCTGCGATCAGATGCATCCGCTCCCCGAGGTCCGTGCCGTAAGCCACGGAGATGTGCGGATCTCCGCCGTCGTGATAGTAGGTCTGGCCGTAATCGACCTGGCCTTTGAACCCTTCGAGTTTCTTGTCGAGAATGATGTTGACCACGCCGGCAATGGCGTCGGAGCCGTAGACGGCGGAAGCGCCCCCCGTGACCACTTCGGTTCTGGCGACCAGCATCGAGGGGATGAGCGTCACGTCCACGCCGCCCCCGGTCGCTTGCTCCACGAAGCGCTCCGTGTCGACCAGAGTGAGCGTGCGAGTTCCGAAGAACGGGTTCAGGCCACGCAAGTTCGCGAGCTGCGCGCCGACGTTGAAGTTGCCCAGGCCGACATTGTTGGCGGCGAAGAAGTTGGAGTTCTGCGGAAGCTCCCCGAGCACCTCGCCAACGTTGGTGATTCCGAGATTGGCGATGTCTTGAGAGTTCAGCACCGTGACGGGATTCGACGTCGTGAAGGTCGAGCGCTCGATGCGCGACCCCGTCACGAGGACCTCCTGCAGCTGCGTGGCGCTCGGCTTGGTGGGCGCTGCCGGCCCCGCCGTACCCTGGGTGTTCTGTGTTCCCTGTGTGCCTTGCGTGCCCTGTGCGCCCTGGGCCGGCGTGGCTTGCGCGAGCAGCGCCGGATGACCTGCGGCTGTGACGGTGTGATCCGCGGCGGCCGTGACAGTGTGATTGCCGGCGGCTGTGACGGTTTGATCCCCAGGGGCCGTGACGGTTTGATCCCCGGCGGCCGAGGCGAGCGTCGCAAAAGATGCGAGGGGCAGTAGGAGCCCCAAGGACATGAGGAGGAATGGCCGCGCCGCCAGTGCGCGTGCGCCTCGAGATTCCGCACCGTTGAGCTGGACCATGCTCTCCCCTTCGAGTTCGTTACTCTTGTCGGTTCGCGCCGGCGCATCGCCGGGACGCGCACTGCCGCTCCCACCGGCCCTATGACGAACGAACGGACGATTTCCGTAATGCGCCGCCAGGTGGATAGCAGCGGAGGACGGCCGCGAGTATTATTGATGAGTCAACCGTTGCGGCGGAGCCAGCGGCCGTTTGCCCGTGGCGAGCGCCGGGCTCTGACAGAGCCGAAGTGAGGACCCAGACGATGAACACCCACCAGCCTGCACTGCCGCGAGCTTGCGGAAGCGCGAAACGTATGCGGCGCCTTACCGCACGGTGGACGATGGCGGCCGGCTTCGCTGTGGTGCTCGCGCTGTTCTCCACGCCCGCTTACGTGCATCACTCCGGCGCCATGTTCGACCTGTCGAAGCGGGTGACGGTCTCTGGGACCATCATCGACTTCCACTGGACGAATCCCCACTCGAGCTTCAAGGTGAGCGTTCCGAACAAGGACGGCACCACCTCTGTGTGGGCGGTCGAGATGAACAGTCCCAACAATCTCGTCCGCGTGGGCTGGAAGCGCACGACGCTC
This sequence comes from Gammaproteobacteria bacterium, assembly GCA_030040795.1. Lineage (GTDB taxonomy): Bacteria > Pseudomonadota > Gammaproteobacteria > Steroidobacterales > Steroidobacteraceae > JASHUC01. Next base: position 15,644 of record JASHTA010000436.1, read on the forward strand.
AAGGCGGGAGACAAGGTCACCGTGACGGTCAGGCCGCTCCGCGACGGGACGCCCGGCGGGCAGTATGTCTCGATCGTCTTGCCGAACGGCAAGGTCCTCGGCGGCGAGCAGAGCCGTCAAGGCGAGAAGTGAAGCATCCGGCCCTGCCGGCGTTCCAGGGGGATAACAACATGAAGCGACCGATGACCGGAAGGTCTCTGGGCTGGGTGGGCTGGGCGGGCTGGGCTATGGCGGCGGCGCTCGCGCTCGCAGCCGTCGCCACACAGGCGCAGCAACCGCCCAACCGCGGGCTGGGCCAGGACCAGGAGGACCAGCTCGCGCAGAAGCACGATGGATACTACGGAGCGCTCGCGCCCGAGAATCTCGCGAAGCCCCGGGCCAAGCCGCCGTTCAATCTGACGGGCACGTGGTTCATCAACCTGCGCCACTCGTTCTCGGACTTCATGTTCGGGCCGCCCTATCCGCACTTCTACGCGGCCGGCCAGCAGGCCATGAAGGAGGCGGCCGCGGCGCGGGCGGCGCACAAGTCCTACCGGGATGCGAGCGGGCAGTGCTGGCCGATCGGAATGCCCATGATCCTCACGCGCGTCTGGCCCATCGCCATCATCCAGATGCCGACCGCCGTCTACATGGTCGACAGCTTCTTCGACAGCCTTCGCGTGATCTACCTCGACCGCAAGCACACGTCCTTCGACGTTTCGGTCGACACTTACAACGGCGAGTCGATCGGGCATTGGACGAAGGACGCGCTCATCGTCGACACGAGATATTTCTCGACCGACCATCACTACATCGACATGGGCATCCCCATCTCGGAGAAGCTGCGCATCGTCGAGCGCATCACGCTTGCGGACAACGGGCATACGCTCGTCGATGAGTTCACCATGACCGACCCGGACATGTGGCAGGGCGAATGGAAGAGCACCAAGCGCTGGATCCGCGAGGACTACAGCGACATTCCGGAGAATGAGTGCCTGCCGAACCTTAATTCGAACCTGCCGAGCACCGAAGCGGGACATGCGGCCGCGGAGAAGGAGAGCCACGTCAAGTCATCGGCCCCGGCCCCGGCGCCGGCGCCGAAGTAGCCGGCGAGCGGCGTTGCCACGCGATAAGCCCAAAGGAGGAGTGCATGCGACAACCCATCCGGAATTACCTGAGGCTCTTGCCGGCCGCCGCGGCATTCTGCTGGGTGGGCCTGCCGTTTGCGCATGCGGCCGATCAGCATCCGAACTTCTCGGGCGTGTGGACGTTTTACATCGCCCCAGGTCAGCCGCCGCCGTTCTCGCGCCGCAGGCTTCAGCTGCCGTTCACTCCGCTCGCCAAGCAGAAGGTGGACGCCTATCAGGCGCTGGTGCGCCCGAACTCCGACAATCCCGGCGCACACTGTCTCGGCTCCGGAATGCCCGCCGCCATGATGTTCTCCGGGGACTATCCGATGGAGATCGTCCAGACGCCCGACCTCATCATGGTCCTGTACGAGGCCTGGAGCGAGATCCGCCAGCTCTACCTCGGAGACAAGGTCATCCCGGCCAGCGACCGCGTTCCCGACCGGGAGGGCTACTCCGTGGCGCATTGGGAGGGTGACACGCTCGTCGTGGTGACCACCTCGCTCAAGGAGCAGGAGGATCAGACCTATCCGCACAGTGCGCAGGCCCGCATCGTCGAGCGGTATCATCTCGAGAAGGGTACGCAAGGCGCGAAGGTGCTCGTGGACGATTGGACGATGACGGACCCCGTTTTCTACACGAAGCCGGTTGTGGGGAAGAAGGAGTGGGCGCTCGACCCGAAGGGCATCCTGCTTCCCTACGAGTGCAACGAGGAGGCCTGGCTCGATCACCTCGACGCGCTGAGGAAGGCCAAGTCGATGTCCGCCTCCACGGCGTACAAATGATCGAACGTTCGAAGCAACCGGTGCGGAGCGCACCGCGGACGATGGAGTTGAGATCATGACCAAAGCAATCAACGCAGCGCTGGTGGCGGTGGCCCTGCTCGCGGGCGGCATTTCGACCGCCTTCGCGCACCACTCGGCGGCCATGTACGACTTCACCAAGAACATCTGGGTGTCGGGCGTGGTGGAGCACATCCGCGTCATCAACCCGCACATGAGCCTCACGCTCATCGTCTCGAACGACGCCGGCAAGACGCGGGCCATCGACTTTGAGGGCCACAGCGTCAACAATTTCTACCGTGCGGGATGGCGGCCCGACCTCGTGCGGGTCGGCGACAAGATCCGCGTGCGATACAACCCGCGCAAGGACGGGCGCGACGGTGGATTCGTGAACGGATTCGTGGCCGCCAACGGCCACGAGGTCGCATTTCGCCTGCCGCAGGCCGCGGGACCCTCGACTCGGACCCCGGCCGCCCCCAGCCGGTAGGCTCGTGAGCGAGCTCGGCGCCGCCGAGGAGATGCAGCTCCTCGCCGCCGTGGATCGGTGGATCGAGAGGGACGTTCGCCCGATCGTCCGCGAGTACGATCACTCCGATCGCTATCCGACCGAGCTCGTCGAGCAGATGAAGGAGCTCGGGCTCTTCGGCGCCACCATCGGCGAGGAGTACGGAGGGCTCGGGCTTCCTGCAACGACCTACGCCGAGATCGTCATCCGCATCGCTTCGGTGTGGATGTCGATCACCGGTATTTTCAACTCTCACTTGATGCTCGCGCTCGCGATCGAGCGGTTTGGCACGCCCGAGCAGAAGTCGCGGTGGCTGCCGAAGCTGGCGAGCGGCGAGATCCGTGGCGGCATCGCGTTGACGGAGCCGAGCGGCGGCACCGACCTGCAGGCCATCCGCACGGCCGCGCGGCGCGAGGGCGACGACTACATCATCGATGGGTCGAAGATCTGGATCACGAACGCCGTCGAGGGCTCCTGCTTCGCGCTGCTCGTCAAGACGGACCCCGCCGCCGAGCCTCGCCACAAGGGGATGAGCCTGTTCATTGCTCCCAAGAAGGAGGGCATGCGCGCGGGCAAGCCCCTGGAGAAGCTCGGCTACAAGTCGATCGATTCGGCGGAGCTCACCTTCACGGGCTACCGCATCCCCGCGGACCATCTGATCGGAGGAGTCGAGGGTCAGGGCTTCTACCAGGCGACGGGCGGCCTCGAGCTCGGCCGCATCAATGTCGCGGCCCGCGGAGTCGGCATCGCCGAAGGGGCGTTGCGGCTTGCGACGCAGTACTCGCAGTCCCGCAGGACTTTCGGCAAGCCGATCTGCGAGCACCAGGCGATTCAGCTCAAGCTCGCCGAGATGGTGACCCGCGCCCGGGCCGCGCGGCTGCTGACGCTCGATGCGGCGCGAGCCTTCGACCGGGGCGGCCGCTGCGACATGGAGGCGGGGATGGCGAAGTACTTCGCGTCCGAGGCGGCGCTCGAGAACAGCATCGAGGCGATGCGGATCCACGGCGCATACGGCTACTCGAAGGAATATGACGTGGAGCGGCTGTATCGCGATGCGCCCCTCACTTGCATCGGTGAGGGGACGAACGAGATACAGCGCATCGTGATCTCGCGGCAATGGATCAAGCGAAACCCGCCATGACGGGCGCGGTGCGAATCGGGCCGTCGCGCTGGCGCGAGAGCCGCGGCCGCTACTACGAGGACTTCAACGTCGGGGATGTCTACGAGCACCGCCCCGGGCGGACGATCACGGAGGCGGACAATACCTGGTTCACGCTGCTTACCATGAATACCCACCCGCTGCATTTCGATGCGGCCTATGCAGCGAAGACCGAATTCGGGCGCCCGATCGTGAACAGCTGTCTCACACTCTCCATGGTCGTCGGCATGAGCGTGAGCGATGTGAGCGAGAAAGCCGTGGCGAACCTCGGCTGGAGGAGCATCGAGCTTGCGGCGCCGGTGTTTGCCGGCGACACGATCTACGCCGAGTCCGAGGTGCTCGCCAAGCGCGAGTCCGCCTCGCGCCCCACGCAGGGAATCGTCACGGTGCGCACGCGGGGATTGAAGTCCGACGGCACGGTGTTCATGACGTTCGAGCGCACGATCCTCGTGCCCAAGCGTGGCGCTGCGCCCGACGATGCGGCAGAGGCTGGAGGTCCTTCAGCGAGCGACCGATGAAGGGCGGGTCATCCTCGCGCACGGCCCTGCGTCGGCGCGCTGCCTGCGGCACGGCCCCGAACCTCGATGCCCGTCGAGCCTTCGACGCAGCGCATGATGGTCGTGAAATCCTCGTTCGGGCCGATCTCGTTGAAGGTCTTCAGCCACAGCTGACGAACGGCGCTCGCGACCCAGAGCGTCAACCCGAGCGACTCGGCCTCCTCCAGGCAGAGCTTCAAGTCCTTGAACATGAGCCGCGTGGCGAACCCGGCGTCGAAGCGCCTCGGGAGGATCGATTTGGGAAACTTGTCCTGGCTCGCGCTGTTGCGCCCGCTGCCGGCATTGATCACATCGATCATCGTGTCCGGCTCGAGGCCGGCCTTGGCGCCGAGGAGCATCGCTTCCGAGGTGATCGCGAGCGCCGCGCCGGAGAGCAGGTTGTTCACGAGTTTCATCATCTGACCGAGCCCGGGCCGCTCCCCGACGTGAAACGGCTTGCCGATCACGTTGAGGAGGGGCTGCAGCCGGTCGAACTCGGTACGCTCGCAGGCGACCATCACGGCGAGCGTCCCGGCGCGCGCGCCGGCGACTCCACCGCTCACCGGGGAGTCGACATAGGTGATTCCCTTCGCGGCGAGTCCCTGAGCCACCCGCGCTGCGACGCGCGGTCCGGAGGTGGAGAGCTCGATGAGCCGCCGGATGCGCGAGCCGGAACCGACGCCCTGCTCACCGAGCGCGACGGTCTCGACGATGTCGGGGGTCGGCAGGCTGGTCAGAACCGTCTCGGCGAGCGAGGCAACCTCGGCGGCCGAGCCCGCCTGGCGTGCGCCGCGCGCGATCAAAGGAGCTGCCGCCTTCGAGCTCACATCGAAGACGACGAGCGCATATCCGGCATCGAGCAAGCGGCCCGCCATGGGTGCACCCATGTTGCCGATGCCCACGAAGCCGATGGGCTCGCTCAACGAGCTCCCCTGGATCGCCTCGCTCACGTGAACGCTCCTTGAGGCCTCA
>JASHTA010000437.1 GCA_030040795.1 Gammaproteobacteria bacterium
GCCATTCTCGTCGGCAATCTCTCCGACCGGCTCGGCCGCCGGCGCATATTGGTCCCCGCGGCGGTGATCTTCTCCGTGCTCTCGGTCCTCAGCGGTTTCGCCGCCGGATTGCTCAGCCTGCTGGTCATCCGCGCGGTGATGGGGCTCGCCGAGGGTCCGGTCGCCTCGACCGGCGTTGCAGTGGCCGTCGAGGCCTCCCATCCCAGCCGCCGCGGCATGAACAACGGCTTCTTTCAGTGCACGATCGCCCTGTTCGGAATCGGCATTGCGCCCATCGTCGCAACGCAGCTGCTGCGGATCACCTCCTGGCGCGCGGTGTTCTGGATCGTCGGGGCTCCGGGGCTGATCGTCGCGGCCTTCATGTGGTTCATCATTCGCGAGCCGCCGACGGTCACGGCTTCGCCCGGATCGGGCCCTCGGCCACGCGCACCCCTCTCGGCGATTTTCAAGCATCGCAATGTCCTGCTCTCCATGATCGGCTTGCTGTGCGCCATGACGGGCATCTTCGTGCTCTCGGCGGTCATGCCGAACTACCTTGTCGATTACCTCAAGCTCACCACCCCGCAGATGGGCATCGTCACCTCGGCGATCGGTTTCGGCGGAGCGCTCGGCCAGCTCGGCCTGCTCACCTTGTCCGACTTCATCGGAAGGCGATCGGCGACGCTGCTCTCCTTCCTCATCGCGGCGATCTTTCTCTGGCTCTTCATTCACACCGGGGTGAACCTGCCGGCCCTGTTCGTGCTGCTGTGGTTCGCCTCGATGTTCAACTTCGGAGCGCTCGCGATCCTCGCGGGCCCCATCCCGGCGGAGGCGGCGCCTGTCGGGCTGATCGCCTCGGTCGCCGGGCTCGTCATCGGAGCCGGCGAGATCTTCGGCGGTGGCGCGGCTCCGTCGCTCGCCGGGATGATCGCGCAGCACTTTGGCATTCAGTACACGCTGTATTACGCTCTCGGCGGACAGATTGTCGGCCTGGTGCTCTCGGTGTTTCTGCTCGAGACCGCACCGCGCAAGTCGCGGAGCGGTCCGCGAGCCACGGTATCGGAGCTCGACAAGATGCCTGCCCCCAGCAGCTGACCGCGGCCTTGGCGCCGCGGCCGGTGGCCGCTGGTCGGCCACCCACGTTCGCAAAGGAGTACAGCCATGAGCATCAAGCCCTTGTTCACCGCGACGGCAACGGCAACCGGCGGCCGCAACGGCCACAGCGAGGCTCAAGATCATTCCGTCGCGGTGGACCTCTCCGTTCCCAAGGCGATGGGCGGCCCGGGCAAGCCGGGTACGACGACGCCCGAGCACCTCTTTGCGGCGGGTTATGCGGCGTGCTTCGGCGGTGCCCTCGACTACGTCGCTCAGCAGAAGAAAAAGAACGCCCGCAACGCAGCGGTGACCTGCAGTGTCACGATCGGCCCGCGCGATGCCGGCGGCTTCGGGCTCGCGGTCAAGCTGCATGTGAAAGACGCAAGCCTCGCCCAGGCCGAGCTCACCGACCTCGCCCGCGAGGCGCACGAGCAGATCTGTCCCTACTCGCACGCGACCCGCGGCAACGTCCAGGTCGAGATCGTCGTGGAGGGCGCGTAGAGGCGGCGCGGAGGGCGCGTAGAGGCGGCGCGGACGGACTCAGACCTTGAGGCCGATCGAGCGCATCAGCTCGAGCCCGTTGCTCCTCTCCACGATGCCGTCGCGCAGCTTGAAGTCGAACTTCATGCGCCCCTCCTCGATCTCGTCTTGAAAGTGGACGTTGCGCAGGCTCCCCTCCTCGAGGCCGCGCATCTCCGTGAGCGCGAGGTCGTGCGTGCTGATCAGGCCGATGGCGCGACGCTCGAGGAGCGCCCGCACGATCGCCTCCGCGCCGATACGCCGGTCCTTGGAGTTCGTGCCCTGTAGAACCTCATCGAGCAGAAAGAGCAAGGGTGGCTCGGCGCCTGCGAGCTCGTAGAGCTCCCGCAACCGCGTAATTTCCGCGTAGAAGCGCGAGCTGCCCTCGCTCAGGGAATCGTTGATGCGAATGCTCGCTCCGACCCGCAACGGCGTGAGCCGCAGCGATCGGGCGCGCACCGGCGCACCCGCCATGGCGAGCACGGCGTTGACGCCGACAGCGCGAAGAAGCGTGCTCTTGCCCGACATGTTCGAGCCGCTGACGAGCAGCGCGCGCGTGCGGCCTGCCAGATCCACGTCGTTGCGAACGCACTGCGCCGAGGGGATCAAAGGATGTCCGAGGCTCTTCGCCTGAAAGCTCGGCGGCGCTCCCTCCGCGAGGTCCGCGAGGTCCGCGAGGTCCGGCAAGGAATCCTCCGGATGCTCGAAGCCGTACTGGGCGATCGAGGACAGGGCCTCGAGCCGTCCCGCAACCTCGACCCAGGTGCGGACCTTCCTTCCGTGCGCTCGCCGCCACCGCTCCGCGGCGAGCGCGACCTGCACCGAATAAAGGAGCGGCACCGAGAGAAACCAGCGCACGGCGAGGTTCTCACGCGAGCCGGCCAGCTCTGCGATCGTGCTCAGGCGCTCGATGATTCTCGCGGCGGACTCGTCCTGCGACGACAGCGATTGAATGAGCGCCTTCATCTGAGCGACCCGGAAGGGCTCGCGCTCCACGCGAGCGAGCAACCCCGCGAAGACCTTCAGGTCCTCGAAGGCGTTCTCGGCCGAGTCGAGCACCTGCGTAAGCCGCCTCCCGATGCCGTACAGCACTGCGACCTCGATCAGGATGACGGCAACGAAGGCCTCGGGAGCTCCGAGGACGGCCCACGCGGCCGCGGTGGCGGCGCAGAGGAGCGGCAACAGGAAGGCCGTCCAGCGTATCCAGGACTGCTCGAGCACGTTGGGCGACTCCGCCCAAGCGAGGAGCGATTGCGGGTGCACTCCGACCTTCGAGTCCTCACCGAGCACGGCGAGGTCCTCGCGCAAGTCGACCCGGTCCCTCAGATCGCCGATGCAGGCGTGGCGCTCACGAATCTGCTCGGGCGTAGCGGGCGCGAGGAGCCAGCTTGCAAGCGCCTCCTCTCCCATCCGCGTGCGGGCCGCGCAGAGCAGCTCGAACAGTCCGCCCTTGCCGAACAGATCCAGATCGGCGGCATAGACATGATGAGGATCGGCGAACCGCTCGCCTTGTCGTCCGCCGCCAGCCCAGCGGTCTTGGATACGCGCGAGGCCGCTGCGATAGAATGCGGCCGCGCGCCGTGCGCGGGTTCGCCCGCGACGTACGCTGGCGTGGTAGATCACCGCGCCGACGAATGCCGCAATCGGAGCGATGAGCCACAGGGGTGATAACCGGTGTCCGTGCCAAGACTCCCATGCGATGATCGCGGCCGCCGCAGCGAGCAGCAGGCGGGCCGATCCCAGGCGAGACTCGACCGCCTCGAGGCGGCTCGCCCTGGTCTCCCACCGGCGCAGCCGGTCGGCATACTGATCACTGGGTGACACGCCACTCATTTTATCGGGCACACCGTGGCATTTCCTTACCTGCACGACCTCATCCGCGCGGCAACCGGCCTCGATGTCCCGCTGCCGCTGCCGACCTTCGGTCTGTGCGTCGTCGTTGCGGTGGCTGCGGCGATCTACGTCGCCCGGCTCGAGCTGCTGCGCCTGTACCGGGCGGGACGCCTCGGCGACAGGTTCCCAGTGAGCGATCGTCCCCGGCGCGGCAGCGATGTCGCGAAGCCGTCCGGCAACGACTCACGAGCCGAGGTCACGAGCCGCCTCACGAATTTCGTTCTGGACTTTGCGGTGCTCGTGGTGCTCGCGGGCTTTATCGGCGCGCGAATTGCGTCGATCGTGGAGGTCCCGCGCGAATTCGTGGCCGATCCCTGGGGCATGATCTTCTCGCGGCAGGGATTCAATTTCCTCGGTGGACTCGTGCTTGGCGTCATGGCGGGCGCCTGGTACGCGCGGCGCCGGGGGATACCCATCCGGGTGGCTTGCGATGCCTTTGCGCCCTCGCTCATGCTCGCTTACGCGCTCGGTCGGATCGGTTGCCAGCTCTCCGGCGATGGCGACTGGGGCATCGCGGCGAACATGGCGCTCAAGCCCGGGTGGCTTCCGACCTGGCTGTGGGCGCAGACCTACACCCACAACATCGCAGGCGTCGTCATCCCGCCGCCTGGCGTGTACCCCACGCCGATCTACGAGACCCTCTTGTGCCTCGTACTGTTCGCGGCGCTGTGGGCGGTTCGCCGGCACCCGTTCCGCACCGGGTGGCTTTTCGCGCTTTATCTGCTGCTCTGCGGGCTGGAGCGGCTCGCGATCGAGCCCATCCGGATCAACCCCCGAGCGCATTTCCTCGGCATCGTAGCGACTCAGGCGGAGATTCTTGCCGCCGCGCTCGTCATTCTCGGAGCCGCAGGCCTCGTCGCGCTGAGCCGCCGCAGCGAGTCGGCGCCGACAGCGAGATCGAGTGCGCCTACGTAAGCTAGCCGGTCGCGACGTCCTGACATTGGGCCTCCCGCGCCGGACGTTGCACGATCTGTACCATCTGTTCATGACGATGAGCTGGACGCGGCTCTTCGCGAGCTACGCCGGCTTTTTCATTCTGTTCAACCTCGCGTTTGCCGCCGCCTTCGCGCTGCAGCCCGCGGATGTCGCCAATCTCGATCCGCACGGTTACTGGGGCCTGTTCTTCTTCAGCGTGGAGACGCTCGCGACCGTCGGCTACGGCGACATGCACCCGACGACACCGTTCGCGCACATCGTCGCCTCCGTCGAGATCTTCACGGGAATGATGAGCCTCGCGCTGATCACCGGCATGATGTTCGCGCGCTTCTCGAGGCCCACTGCTCGGATTCTCTTCGCACGCCATGCCGTGATCCGCCCCTTTGACGGCCGCACGACGCTCATGCTGCGCACGGCCAACGAGCGGCAGAACGTGATCATGGAAGCCTCGGCGAAGCTGCATCTGATTCGAGACGAGCACACGGTAGAGGGCTACCCTATCCGGCGCATCTACGACCTCGTCCTGCGCCGCGGCGAGCAGCCCGTCTTCGCATTCGGCTGGAGCTTGCTGCACGTCATCGACGAGTCGAGTCCGCTCGCCGGCGCTACCGCCGAGTCGCTGGCAGCCGCTCACGCCTTCTTGCTGCTCACCGTCGCCGGGACCGACGAGACGACGGGGCAGACGCTGATGGCCCGCCACGAGTATCCCGCGTCCGCACTGCGCTGGAACCACACCTTCGTCGACATCCTGACGACCGGCCACGACGGCATCGACCGGTTCGATTACACGAAGTTTCATCAGGTCGAGCCGATGAGCTAACGCGCGTCCTCCGACGTCCGCTCTTAGCGGTTCATGTCGATTGAGTGTAGACTATATACCAACAATGATTGAGGCCGTGCCGACCGACGAGATCGGCGCGACCTTGCGGCACGCAGCGGATTTGGAGCATAGCGGGCCAGCCGCGCGCCTGAGCGGAGGACATCCATGGATCAGCGCAATCGCAGCCGGCGCACACAGCCGAGCCGCCGCGCCGGCACCGAGCAACGGCATAAACCGGAGCGCCGCGAGACGCGCGCGCACGACCGCCCGGATCTCCAGGGTATTCTCGGCCGCTTCTCCGATGCCCTGTCCATGATTGCGGTCGTGTGCCGGTCCCTCTCCGCGCGCGAGTCCTCGGGAATCGGCGACGAGGAGGTCGCTCTGCGCCACGCCATCGATGAGCTGAAGGCCGTCTACAACGAGCTCGACGCAGCCGTGGTTCTCATCCAGTCGGCTGCCACATCGTAAGCACTCGCGACTGCTTGATCGCGAAAGGGGAGATCATGCTGATTCTGACGCGCCGCCCGGGCGAGCGGCTTTGCATCGGTGAGAACATCCTCGTGACCATTCTCGGCGTCAACGGCAATCACGTTCGCATCGGCATCTCTGCGCCCAGGGACATTCCGATCGACCGCGAGGAGATCCACGAGCGCAAGCAGGCCCACCTCCGCGCCGGCGACTCTCCCGGCGAGACTTCGCCAGGGGGCTGCGGGATACGCTAGCATGCCGTCTTTTGGAGGAGACGCTGCAATGCCCGAGAAGAACTCGCCGCGACCGCCCGATTCCCTGCGTCACATCGCGCCCAAGCTCGCGGACCTCACGTCCGAGGTGCTGTTCGACGACGTTTGGGAGCGCAAGGAGCTGTCCAAGCGCGACCGCAGCCTGATCACCTGCGCGGCGCTCATCGCGCTGTATCGTCCAGAGCAGCTCCGCTTTCACGTGCGGCTCGCGATCAGCAACGGCGTCAAGAGGGAGGAGCTCGCCGAGCTCATCACCCATCTAGCCTTCTACGCCGGCTGGCCCTCGTCGGTGCAAGCGGCTCAAATCGCCGAGGAGGCGCTCAACGCCGCCGGCTAGGCACGCCTGTGCCTGCTCGTGCCTGCTCGTGCCGACACGCTGCAGCGCGCTCCGCCGCACGTCACCCCGACGCGAGACCGCGGTGCTACACGCAAGCCGCCTTGAGATCCGGCGGCGCGGATTGCGTGCACCGCGGTCCGCATGGAGAGTGTTATTGGACCTTGCCGAGCTCCGTTTGGATCGCGGCCGCATCCTTCTTGACGGTGTCGAGATCCTTGCTGGCGAGCGCGCGGCGCGCTCTGTAGGCGATGCGCTCCAGCGACTTCTTCGCGGTGGCATCCGAGGTGTCGGGAATGGCGCCTTTGCCCATGCTGCTGCACGGATTCGCCTGCTTGGCGTCGAAGCCGCGTCCGCCGGGCCCGACCAGACAGTTGAGCGTGTGATGCAGATGCATGTCGGCGACTTTCAGCGAGGTCGCTTGTGACGAGAAACCGGCGTGCTGCGCGGCCGTCGAGATCTCGCCGGACGCATCGGCGTGCGCGGCGAGCGGCATCGCCACGAGACCTGCGCACAGTGCAAACCCGACCCAGTTGTTCTTCAATACACGAAATTTCATCATGGGAAGGTCCTCCATTAGCTGTCCGGCATTAGCTGTCCGGCGGGCGGAGCCGCCCGACCAAGCGAACGCCACCGAAATTCGAGCCGCCGAAGCTTAGCTTGAGGAGCGGAGCAAAGATAGCCCGTCCTGGATGGGGCCGCCCGTCCGCGCCGCATGTCGCGGTGCGCAAACGGACCGCAGGGATCAATTGGGCTTGAGACCGTAGACATCGAGCTCGCCGGGTGTGCTGGTGGATCCGTCCGTTCCGCCCGCGTTGTTCCCGCGCGTGGCGACATACACCTTGCCGTTCGCGACCGTGGGAACGACGAACTTCACGGCGTTGCCCGCCGCGTCCGTGCTCACCATCGAGCTGTTCCACAGCTCGTTCGCGACGTTCGTTGCATCGTAAGCGTGCAGAACGGCAGGACCGCATGCTGATGACCCGCCTGTGCAGTACGCGCTCATGTCGAGCGCCCAGAGGATGCCGTTTGTCGTTCCCGAAGCGGAGACGGACGGGCTGCTGCCCGGGTACCCGAACCCTCCGGCCGGCGACCCCGCGGCGCTGGCGAGACTGAATTTCGCGCTCGTCGTACTCAGCTGGTAGGCCTGCAGCGGCTCCCCGGCCCCGATGATGTAAAGGAAGTTGTTCCAGAACGCTTCGGTGGAGAAGATGACACCGGCATTCGGGCTCGAGAGGTCCTCGGCTCCGACGGCGATCTCCTGCCAGGCATTGCCATCGCCGAAGCCACCGAGGTTATCGCGGTTGAAGGCGTAAAGATTGCCGTCTTTGCCACCGGCGATCGCAAGGTGCGTTATGGGGCTGCCGGCCGGCAAGTCCGCGAGGACCGTGGCGCCGCCCGCGCCGAAGTCGTTGTCCTCGCTCTGGTCCGTCGCCTCGTCGGAGGGCGCGAAATACTGTAGGACTTGCAGACTCGGGGAAAGCTGCAGCAGGGAGTCGCCGTAATCATTGTTCGGCGCTGTCGCGCTGTTCGCATCGAACACGGCGTTGCCGGTCACGACATACAGATTGTTGCTGGAGTCGGCTGCGGGGGCTCCCCCGCTCATCCAGATGCCGCCCAGCCCATTGTTCGGCGCCACGTTGAAGACCTGAGTCTGTATCAAGGAGGATCCGTTGTACTGGTAACCGATGATCCAGCCGTAATAGGGCTTGGCATCCTCGTGCGAAGCCCACGCGACGTAGACCGTGCCGTTCACCAGCGCGAGGCCGGGTCGCTGATTCTCCTGCTGCACGTTGAAGGTATCGCTCGTGCCGCCATCTCCGGTCCCAGGAGCGGTCGCCTGGATCGTCACAGGCGAGCCGGGCTTCTCGTTTCCCGTCGTGATATCGATGGCGTGCAGGCGCTGATAGAACGTGAGGCCGCCACTTGAGCTGACGGATTTCGAGACGACATAGAGAATGCCGGTCGAGGGGTCGATGACAGGTGTGCCGGTCACGCCGATCTCCGGGCTGATATCGGCGTAGCCTTGGCCGACCAGGTAGTCCGTGGACGTATCGGGCACGGGCGTTTCGCCGCTGGTTCCTCCGTGGCCGCTGTCGAGCAGATTGGCCGACCAGAGCTGCACGCACGGGCTCGCATCCGCATCGAACGCGAACAGACTGTCGTGCTGGGTCGCCACGAATACGACATTGTGCACGACTCCGTTCACGGTGACGCTGGCCACCCAAAGGGGCTGCGCGTAAATGGCGCCATCGACCGTGCAAGAGAAGAGCTTCCCGAAGCTCGTGGTGTTGACGTTCGCGGGCGTCAGCGCATATTCGGCCGTGTTGGCGCCATCGCGAGCGAGGTCGTCGTGATAGGTGTAGACGCCGGCCAGGTTCGTGACCCCGACCGTGGCCGAACTGCTGTCGGAGGGGTTCGAGACGCTGGTTGCGATGACCGTGTAGGCGCCGGGCGTCGGCGGCGCGGTGAACGTGACGCTCGCGCCGCTCTTGCTGGTCGTCGAGCTGAACGACCCACCGCTCGGTGTCACGCTCCAGGTCACCCCGGCCGTGTCGCTCGTCGTCGCCGAGATCGCGACCTGCTGATTCGACACCAGACCGAGGCGCTGAGGTGAGACCGAAACGGTCTCCGTCGGCTTCGCGCCACTCGAGGAGCTGACGGAGGAGCTCCCGGACGACCCGGTCTGCTGTGACGAAGTGGCCGAAGTGGATGAGGAGCCGCCGCCGCAGCCCGACAGCTGCGAAAGGGACACGAGCCATCCGCTGGAGAGCAGTGTCAGCGCCGCCCATCGCAGGCGCGACGATCCCTGCGTCCCCGTGAGTTCACTCATCGGCAGCCTCCGCGCGTGCTCACTTTTTTAGAAGGCGTAATAGGGCCCCGTGCCCGCCGAAGTGTTCTGGCCCGCGAATGCGATGACGACATCGCGGCCGTAGAAGAAGGGCAATCCCCAGATGAACATGGAGCTCGCATCCGCGGAGTACGACCCCGGCAGCAGGCCGCCAAGGTTGTCAAAGGCCGAATTGGAGCCGCTGTTGAGCGTGTCGGCACTGGTGATGCCGAAGTTCACGCTGCTCGAGGCACTCGATCCCGTACTCGTCGCAGCGGTTATCGTCGCCGTCGAAGAGAGCGGGGAGCCCGGGCAGTAATACCCTGCATCGCCTCCGGTGCACTGAGCGATGCTCGTTTCGCTGCTGTTGCCGAACAAGTATGCGTTCGCCCCGGTATCGAGGAAGCTGCTCGGCAGAGTCTGGTTGGGAGCCTGACTCGGGTAAGTCGTGACGACGGTGCCCAGAGTCGCATCGGCGGGGATGACCGTCGGCGCGGGCGTCAGTGAAGTGATGGCGTTGTTGCTCTCCGTTCCGACGCCGAACACGATCTGACCGGTCACGGTCGGCGCACCGAGATCCGCTCCACCGGTGAGCGCAATGGCGGGCAGCTCGATGATGAGTCCGTTGCTGTCCTGCGCGAACATCGTGACCGGGTTGGTCAGCTGTTGATTCGCCGGGAGCGCCGACGCCTCGGCCGCGCACTGCACGTTGCTCGCGCAACCGTAATACGCGGAGTCAACGACGTTGCCCGCATGCCCGGTGCAGCTCGTTCCGCAGTCCTGAGCGAAGAAGCCCACGCCGAGAATGCCATTCGCTCCGAGTTGCGACGCCGTCGTGAAATTCTGGTCGCTGCCCGTGTTGCAATTGCCATCGCTCGGCGGGGACCAGCCGTCGGGGTCCGTTCCAATGAGCTGGACGGGAACATTCGAGGCGGTTTCTCCCCCGATCTGAACGTCCGCCGTTGCCATCTCCCCGTAGAGATACACGCCACCTGCGTACGAGGTGTTTGCGAACACGGTGCACTCGGCGATCGTGTTGCCATTGGTATCGGTTTCCGGGAGAAGGGAAAGGCTCGTGAGCACCGAGGACAGGATCCTCAGGCCCGACGAGCCCGTATCCACCATGACGTGATCGATGCTTTGGCACGTCATCGTGCCGTGCTCGCAAAGGGTTACCGTCACGAACAGCGCATTGTCCGGCGTATTACCACTGCAGGCCGGAGAGGTCGGACCGCAATCCACCACTGCGGTGACCACATTGACCGACGAGCTGCTGCTCGAGCTCGAGGACGATGATGACGATGAAGAAGAAGACGATGATGAAGAGGAGGAGGACGAGGAGGAGCTCGACTGCGACCCTCCCGTGCTGGCAGTCGTCGTCGCAGACACGTCGCTCGAGCCGCTTCCGCCTCCGCATGCAGCAAGGCTTGCCACCGCAATTCCCGCCAGAGCAATGGCTACGGCGCGCATTGGGAACTGTGCGCACTGGCGCTTCAGGCGCCGGGAGCTTGCGCGTCCTTCCTCCGCCGATCTTCGCCCGCGCTGCGGCCCTGATTCGATACCGCCGATCTCGGTGACATTTGCGTTGGTATACATGTTGTCTGGCCTCGCTCTGAATTCAATGCTCGGTCATCGGCTCGCGATTCGCAGACACAGGGGCGTCCGGGGACACCGCTCCCTTAACGAAGAGCTGACCGCTCCCGCCTCGATCTGAAGCTCGTGAGCAAAGTCGCTCGGCCGGTCGCATAAAGCGTGCCCAGCTCGACGGTGGAGCGTCGAGCGCGAAGCGCGCGATTGGAAGAAGGCGCGACGGCGGCGGGTAGTGCGAGCGTTACGTAGAGGGCCGCTTGCGGCGCCCGGCGGGGCGGCTCGGCACACGCGCGCCCGATCGGCGCGCCTCGGAGAGTCCAATCGCGATTGCCTGCGCCCGACTCTTCACTTTCGCATGCGAGCGGCCGCTGCGAAGTTTGCCTTTCTTCCTCTCGCGCATGACTCGCGCCACCTTGCGCCCACTCGACTTGCTGTATCGGCGTGCCATGACATCACTCGCTTCGCAACCGCGTACCGAACCCTTCCTCGTGACCCACGTCCGCTCGGAACTTCTCGTGAGATGAGGGATTAACGATCAAAGGGCGAGGAAGCTCCATGCCGCCGATGTCATCGCCGAAGGCTCGTACGGTCATCGTCACCGGTAGCACGGCCGGAGTCGGTCGTGCGATTGCGGAGCGGTTTGCGAGAGCCGGGTATCGCGTAGGGCTCATCGCCCGTGATGCCGACGCGCTCGATCAAGTGCGCGAAGAGCTCGCTTGCTGCGGCGCAGAGGCCGCCGCGGAGGCGGTCGACGTAGCCGATGCCGAGGCAATGTTCGCCGCCGCCGCACGCCTCGAAGCGCGGCTCGGAAAGGTCGACGTCTGGATCAACGATGCGATGGAGACCATCTTCTCGACCGTCGCCGACTTGAGCCCGCAGGAGTTTCATCGGGTAACGGAGGTGAGCTACCTCGGCTTCGTCTACGGCACGATGGCGGCGCTCAAGTCGATGCGGCCGCGGCGGCGGGGACGCATCATCCAGATCGGTTCGGCCCTGGCCTATCGGGGCATTCCACTCCAGTCGGCCTACTGTGGAGCGAAGCATGCGATCCGCGGATTCACGGACTCGCTCCGCGCGGAACTGATGCACGAACGATCCGGCATCCGTATCAGCATCGTCGAGCTTCCCGCCGTCAATACACCTCAGTTCGATTGGGCCCGGGTCCGGCTGCCGAGAACCCCGCGTCCGATGGGGCGCCCCGTAGAGCCCGAGGTCGTATCCGATGCCGTCTTTCGGGCCGCTCGAGGCTCATGGCGAGAGTACTGGCTCGGCTGGCCGACCCTCTTCACGATACTGGGCAATACGCTCTTTCCTGCCCTGCTTGATCGGTACCTCGCGCGGAACGCATTCCAGGGTCAGCAGACGCGCGTGCCGGTCGAACCCGATCGACAGGACAATCTCGAGCATCCGGTGAAGGGACTGCACCGCACCCGCGGCTCATTCGATGCGGAAGCTCGATTGCGGGCGCCGCTCGTCGCCGGGGAGCCCGCTCGGTTCGCTGCGTTTGCCGCCGGAGCCCTGATGTTCATCGGCCTCGGTGTGGGTCTTGCGGCGCTTCGCCGCACGCGTCGAGGTGGCCGGCGCTGGCCAGCGCTTGCAGCTACAGCTCTCCACGCGCCGCGAGGGCCTTGATCCGATCGGCAGTGCGGCAGGCGATTGCCTGGATGGTGAGCGACGGATTGACGCCGCCCACCGTCGGAAAGACCGAGCCGTCGCAGACCCAAAGGTTCGGGATATCCCAGCATCGGCAGTCGGCGTTGACGACGCTCGTCCGCCGATCCTCTCCCATGCGAGCGGTTCCGTTCAGGTGACAGGTGTCGTCCGTCTCCTCCCAGATCTCGCGCGCGCCCGCTGCCTCGAGCGCGCGGCGCATGAAATCGAGCGCATGACGGATGAGGCGCCGATCGTTGTCGCAGTACGAGTAGGTGATTCGGGGGACGGGCAGGCCGTACTGATCCTTGATCTCCGTGAGCGTCACACCATTGCGCTCCTGCGGCAGGCACTCGCCGACGATCTTCAGGCCGACTTGATGGTTGTAGTGCTCCATCTGATCGAGAAGCTTGCGCCCCCAAAGGCCCCGCTTCGCCTGAGCGCCGGCCCACACGATGGGCAGCGGTCCCTGGCTCATGTAGCAATAGCCGCCGAAGAAGTCCTTGCCCTCGTCGCAATAGTTCCAGTGCTCGGTCAGCGCGAGGGACGGCGGCCCTTTGTATGCGCGCACCTCGCGCTCCAGCACACCCCAGACGGCCTGATTCGACTGCACCATGAGGTTCCTGCCGAGCAGCCCCGAGGAGTTGGCGAGCCCCTGTGGAAAGCGGCTGGTCGCCGAGTTCAGGCGCAGCCGCGGCGTCTCGATCGCATAGCCCGCGACGACGACGTTGCGAGCGCGCTGGAAGCGCCACCGGCCTTCGCGCCGATAGCGAACGCCGGTCACACGGCCCTCGTCGTTGTCATTTGAATCGCAGCGGAAGAGGCCTCTCCGCAGAACGTCGCCGCACGCTCGAAGCCGCGAAGCAGGAGCTGCGCCGGCTCTTCCATCGCGAATAGAGGCTTTCGGGCGGACTCGGCGACCGCCCCGGGACGCAGGCTAAGGCTCCGGCCGCGGCCTCTCCTCGATCTGACGCTCCGCTGCGAGCCAGTCGTCGAGCTCGTATCCGGGCTCGAATCCGCGCTCCCGGGCGCGATAGTAGGCGGCATCGGCGATGCGCCGGTGGCGCAACTCGGCCGTATCGGCC
>JASHTA010000438.1 GCA_030040795.1 Gammaproteobacteria bacterium
CTGCAATGATCCACAAGTGCCGCAAAGAAAGTAGTCTGCCTTGTGACGCTGGCGGACGGTCATGGAGAATTGATAGGAGACCGGTCCAGCGCAGAGCTTGCAGGTTTTCATTGCCGCAGAGCGCATCGGAGCGCCGGCGACGCGAGGCAGTCGCGCGCGGAACCTTACTCCTTCAAGTCCTCTCCCAGCCTGCGCGAAGCGATCACCAGATGCACGGCCGACCACAGATAAACCAGCGTCGACAGTGTCAGCGCGATCTGTAGCCCCTGCGATGCGGAAGCATGCGTCCGCGTGAAGTGATCGCTCAACATCCCGACGAAGAGTGGCCCCAGGCCCTGCCCGAGCAGCGTGTAGATGAGCCCCGTGACGGCCGCCGCCGAGGCCCGCATGCGCGGCTCCATCATGTTCTGCGTCACCGCAGCGGCGGCGGGGATGTACGCGTACTGGCACACGGCCGTCACGGCGAGCAGCACGGCGGCCGCGAGCCACGTGGCAGCCTCGAACGATGCGATATAGAGCGGCGCGGTGAGCGCCGCCCCGATCGCCGGGATCAGCGCATACCAGCGTGCGCTGCGCTTGCCTGCCCAGTCCGCGACGAATCCCCCGGCGATGATGCTGAGAGCGGCCGGAACGCTCGACACCACGCCGACCACGAGTCCCGCCTGAGCGTAGTTGAGTCCGAAGCGCCGGAAGAAATACGCCGCCAGAAAATAGTTGATGCCGTAGCCCGCGATGGTTGAGAGCGTCGCACCTATCAAAAACTGGATGAGCGAGCGCCGCTCCCAGAATCGGCGCAACACGGCGAAGAACGACGGGGTGTTCCACTCGGAGCTCTGCTCCATGCTGCGCGGGGAGCTCGGCGCCGTGCTCTGCTCGGCGGGCGCCGCATCGTGATACCCACGGAGCGGCTCGCGCACGGTGAGTCCCTGCAGCAACGCGAGCACGAGCCCTGGAAGCCCTGCGCAGAGGAACGCCGCGCGCCAACCCCAGTGCAAGGCGATGAAGCCGCCGGCCGACCCGCCGAGAAATGCGCCGAGCGGTACGGCGAGCCCCACCACGGACATGGCCGACGCCCGCCGCTGCGGCGAGAAATAATCGGAAATGATCGAGGTCGTCGCGGGTGTGCCGGCCGCCTCGCCGATCCCTACCCCGATGCGCGCGAGCAACAGCTGCCCGAAGTTGAGCGCGAGCCCCGACGCCGCTGTGGCGACGGACCACAGCGCCGTGCCGATCGTGATGATCGCCACCCGGTTCTTGCGCTCCGCGAGTCGTGCGATGGGGATGCTGAGCAGAACGTAGAGCACGGCGAACGTCAGTCCGCCGAGCAGTCCCATGTCTGCGTCCGAGACGTGCAGCTCCGCCTGAATGGGCTGCACCAGCACCTGCACGACGATCCGGTCAACGAACCCGAATGTCGCGACCCCCGCAAAGAGCGCGAGCACCCAGATTCGATAGGGACGGCTGCGCATCCACGGTGGCGCGACGTCGCTCAGCGCCGCCACTCTCACGTGACCCCGCCGCTATCCTCCCGCTGTCCGGATGCTAACCCGCCGCCGCGAGCTGCTCCCCGCTCACCCACCACCCGTGAATGCCCGCTCCGATGCGGAAGGGCAGCTTCACCGTCGCGACCGCGCCTTCTTCCATGCGCTTCGTATCGACGATGACCAGGTCCGACCGGTTCTCGATGAGCCGGTTGGCGATGCCGACCACGTAGCCGTCGCCCTCCGGTGCGTCCTTTGAGCGCGGCACGAAGCAGCACTCCTGCAGCGTGGACTCGGGTCCCGCGAAGAACGTGGAGGTCGTATGCGTCGCATGATCGAAGCGGGTCCAGCAATTGACCGGCTGCGTGAGGACGTGCGCGAGCCGCTCGTCGAAGGGCCGCGCGGGGTCCATGGTCGGCATGAATCCGTAGCGGTACGGCATCGTGTGATAGCGATCGTCCTGCCGCGGAAGGATTCCGACGATGGGATAGAGAGTCTCCATTCCATAGGTGTCGGCGCTCTTCTTGGACAGGTCGACCGTGAGCCGGGTGATGCGGCCCTCCGCTGCGCGATCGTCGTAGGGCTCGCCGTAGGCGTTCGGGAAGAACGGAAACTGGTTCTTGAGCGCCATGTCCATGTCGATTTGGACGCGGTCGCCGTCGGAGACCGCGCCCATCACGTGCGTCGCGCAGCGCTCGGGTCCCTTGAACCAGCGGATGTCCTTCCCGTCGCCGCCTCGCCGCATCACGCCGAGCCAGGTCGGCAGGTGCGAGTCCCAGGCGAAATGCACGCCGCCGAGCTTCATCTGCTGCACGTTCGTTGCCATCGGGATCACGAGGAAGGCAATGTGCTTCTGCGTCACCGCAAAGTCGTGGAGCATCCCGACGTACGGCACCTTGATCCACGCCTGCCAAGTGACGCGGCCGCGCCGGTCGACCGTGAATACCGCCACGTCGTCCGTCGCCTCGCCCTTCGCTTCGTAGCCGAACGCGATCATCTCGCCCGTCTCCGAATCGAACTTCGGGTGCGCCGTGAACGTGCGGCTCACCAGCTTGCCGTTGAAGTCGTAGTAGTCGTCCAGCGTCTCGAGCGTGTTCGGGTCCATCAACACCGGAGGACTGTCCTCCTTCAGCGCCATGAGCTTGCCCGCGTGATAAACGACGTGCGTGTTCGCGGTGCCGCGGCTCAGCGTCTTCACCGACGGATCGTCCGTGTACGGATTGCGATACATTCCGAACAGCGAGCGGCGCGCCGCCTCCTGCGCCTTGAAGCGTTGCGTGCGGACGTAGCGGCTCTTGAAGTCCGCATGTCCCCTCGAGAGCCGGAACATGGCAACGTACCCTTCGCCGTCGAACGGAATGTTGTCCGGGCACTTGGGGGGATACTGATAGTCCGGCCCCACGCGGTAGAACGCCCCGTTCACGTCGGAGGGAATCTCGCCTTCGACTTCGCAGTCGCGCAGATCCACCTCGGCCCTGAACGGAGCGCCGAATCGCTGGAACATCGACAGGTTCGCGAAGCTCACCGGTGTCGAGGGGTGACCCGCATCGGCGGGATTGAGCGAGTAAGGTTTGAGGATGAGGTTCATGACGAATACTTCATTTTCCGGCAAGCCGACAGTCCGGGCCCCTCGAAAGCGGCAAGCTGCCGCTGCACGCGCGCCCTCAGTTTACTGCGAAAATCGCAGTTTGAGACCTTCTTGGCGTGGGAACGGGGTTTGCTGACTTTTACATGTCGGGCACGCCCGGTTGCGGTGGAACAGTGGACTCGCATCCTTCGCAAGAGAAGCACATCCCAGATGAGCTCGCTCGGTATCTCGACGAGCTGCGCGCGCGGGTTCGCCGCTACCGCCGGTACGGCATCCTACCCGAGGGGCACGGCGTGCTGCGCCTGCGGGCGCGGCGCGGCTCGGGCCGCCTCTGCCTCGTGTGCGGCAAGCCGATTTCGGAGAGCGAGCCCGAGATCCTCATCGAGCGCGAGCCGGATCCGCAGCTCTCCGAGGTGCCCGTCTATCGCCTGCATCATCTCTGCCACGTGATCTGGCTCACCGAGAGCCATCCGAGATGCCGGTCTGTCTGAGCGGCGGACGTAGCCGCGATCCCGCCGCCGCGTATCCGCGTTCTCACGCGGCCGCTGCTATTCCTGCGATTCCGCTCCCGCTGCGATCCAGGCGAGATCGGAGTGCGAGACGGAGCCGGTATCGAAGCGCCGCGCCGCGGCGGTCATGCGCGTGAGCGCCTGCGCAATGGGCATCGCCGGAGCCGTCGAGCCCTTCTTCGCCTTGTGGAAGCGGACGGGATTGATTCGTGCGATGACGTAGTTGCGCAGATAGGGTGATCGGAAGCCGCGCTGCATCAACGCCGCAACGATTCGCTTGACCTCCCGGTCGATCTCTTGCAGGCGGGCAGCGTAGCCCTCGCGAGCGCGCAAGCTCCTCGCGAGAGCCTGGTCGCTGAAGCGGTCGACCTTCTTCAGGAACGGACCGTACGCGCCTCCGCCGAACCGGCCGTTCTGCTCGTAGGCCAGGCCGAGCGTCAGCGGCTCTGCGGCCTCGAGCTGCGCCGCACAAGCGGACTCGCGCACTTGCGAGTCACGACGGGCGATGCTGCGGGCCATGCGGATCGCCTCGAGGCTCTTATCCTTCAGGTTGTGAGCCTTCTCCGTGTTGAGCGCCAGAATGCGGTAGGCGAGCGCTTCGTCCGGCGAAACGAGCGCGGTGATCTGCCCGAGTCCCAGGAACTTGGCTGCGGCGAGCCGGTGCCGTCCGTTCGGCGTCCACAGCTGCCCGTCCTCGC